>JAEWLO010000373.1 GCA_023457475.1 Pseudomonadota bacterium
CACTGGATACCCTGGAACACTTCGGGTGGACCCTGCTCTTCGTGCGCCGGCCGCTGTTCCGCGACCCCATCACGGTGCTGTTCGACCGCACCGGCGAGAAGTATGTGGTGCTGCAGCCGGACGGCACGCTGGATGAATCACAGACGCTGAAGCTCCGCCCGTAGAGCGGGGCTCTGCCCCGCTGTCGCACGGTGGAGGATCGCCTGGGCCGGCCAACGGCGGGCGCTACCGGTTTCCCGGTTTCCCGGTTTCAGGGTCAGCGGATCACCAGCACCGGGATCGTGCTGCGCGCGAGCACCTCGGCGGTCTGGCTGCCCAGCAGCACGCGGGTGACACCCCGGCGGCCGTGCGAAGTCATCACGATGAGGTCGCTGCCACGTTCGGTCGCGGTGTCGATGATGCCGTCCGCGGCGTACTTGTCGAGCACGTGGATCACGTTGGCGGTCAGCCCCTGCGCGGTCGCGGTGGCCCTGGCGGGGTCGAGGATCTCCTGCGCGCTTTTTTCGCGGTCGGCCTTGTACTCCGGGCTGTTCATGTAACCCACGCTCCATCCCATCGCGTCGTACATGCCGACGGCCCACGGCTCCGACACGGTCACGATATCCACTTCCGCGCGCAGGTCGCGGGCCAGCTCAAGGCCTTTGTCCAGGCCCTTGGCTGCCAGTTCCGAACCGTCGGTGGCAATGAGGATGCGCTTGTACATGGCAGGCTCCGTGCAATGGTGTGGGGGCTACCATTGCACACCCGGCGTGCACGGACCGCCTTGAGCCGGATCAATTGGCCGGCCCGGGCCCTCAGCGCCGATGCAGTCCGCGCCGGTTCGTGACCGCCATCACAACCAGGCTGGTGACGGCCAGCGTGGCCCAGAACGACCAACCCAGCGCCACCGGTGTGCCGGGCACACAGCGCAGCCGTACCAGGTCCAGGCTGCCGCCACTGCCCAGGCAACCGGCGGCGTGCTCGAACAGGGCCAGTACCGGTGCTGCCCAGCCGGCCGACAGCGTCAGCGCGACCAGCACAGCCAGCAGATACGGAATTCCCTTGTTCATATGCACGCTCCCAGCGGACAGCGTCCGACTCTGGGCGTGCGGCCTGGGACGTTCAAGCGGGATGCGACGAAGCAGGGGTTTTGGGGGATGGGGGCAGCTATGGGGGGATGGGGGCCCCCCTGCCGGGCGTGCCATCTGCTTCGCGGTTATTGCACCCAGACCCGCCAACCGGCATCGCGCTGTTCCCACTCGAACTCCATCGGCAGGAATTTTTCGATGAGTCGGGCGTTGGATACCAGGTGTTCGCTCAACACATGGGTGGTGAACGAGCCACCCCCTGCCAGCGCCATCGGCAGCAACAGCTGGTCACTCAGGTGCTCGCCGACACAGGCCCCACCGTCCAGGTAGTGCTGCACTTCATCAGCCAGACGTACACCCACCTGCTCGGCACTGATGCCGCGCTCGCCGTGGCCGGTGAACACCTCCACCTGCGCACCATGACGCACGCGCACCTGCGCCACGTTGCCGGGACCCAATGCCGGGCGCAGCGACTGCACATGGCGCGGATGTGCGTCCACACCCAGGCGGTCGGCCAGCACCTGCAGCTCACGCAGACCAATGCTGCCGGACAGGCCGGACATCAGCACGCCGGCCTCCACCGTCAGCGGCGCGCCGCGCGTGTCGAACGCGCACGGCTGCAGCGCGATGCAGGGATCCACCTGCACCTCGAAGCGACCACCGCCGGCCGGGTAGAACCCGTGCTGCTGCAGCGCGAACGTGGCCTGCACGCCCATCTGCGCCAGTGCCGGCAGATAGCTTTCAGCGATGAAGTCCGCCGTCGGGGCCATCGGGTTATGGGTGCCGCCCTCCAGCCGCAGGGTGGACGACACCGCCGCCTGCCACAGCGCCGGCAACACGGTCTGCAGCACCAGTGTGGCCGAGCCGGCACTGCCGGTGGCGAAGTGGTAGTCGCCACCCCGCACCACGCCCGGTTCGAAGCGCAGCCCGGTCGCGCCCAGCACTGCACCGTGTACCGCCGCCTGGCCCACGCTGGCCGCCGCGTTCACCGCAGTCAGATGCTGGCGCATCAGGCCCGGGCGGCGGCGACGGCCGCGGATGTTGCCCATGCTGAAGCCAATGCCGGTGCACAGGCTCAAGGTCAGTGCCGAGCGCAGCAGCTGGCCGCCGCCCTCGGTGCCGTCCAGTTCAATCATCTCCATGTCGATGCTCCTCCTGCATGTTGCCGTGCGCGGCGCAGTGTACGCCGCGCACATGTTGCGTCATCCCTTCACACACACCACCTGACGCAGCGTGTGCACGATCTCCACCAGGTCACGCTGGGCCTCCATCACCGCTTCAATCGGCTTGTAGGCCGCCGGCGACTCGTCCACCACGTCCGCGTCCTTGCGGCATTCCACGTGCGCGGTCGCCTTGGCGTGCTCGTCCACGGTGATCAGCTTGCGCGCCTGGGTACGGCTCATCACACGCCCTGCCCCGTGGCTGCAGCTGTTGAAGCTGTCGGCATTGCCCAGGCCACGCACGATGAAGCTCTTGGCCCCCATGCTGCCCGGAATGATGCCCAGCTCGCCCTTGCGCGCGCTCACCGCGCCCTTTCGGGTCACGAACACGTCCTTGCCGAAGTGGTGCTCGCGGCTGACGTAGTTGTGGTGGCAGTTCACCGCCTCGGCCGCGGCCTCGAACGGCTTGCTGATCACCTTGCGTGCGGCCTCGACCACGTGGCGCATCATGATCTCGCGGTTGAGGCGGGCATAACGCTGCGCCCAGTCCACCGCGAACACGTAGTCACCATAGTGCTCGCTGCCTTCCGGCAGGTACGCAAGGTCCTGGTCGGGCAGGTTGATCATCCAGCGACGCATGTCCTGCTTGGCCAGCTCGATGAAGTGGTTGCCGATGGCGTTCCCCACCCCGCGTGAGCCGGAGTGCAGCATGAACCACACACGGTCTTCCTGGTCCAGGCACACTTCGACGAAGTGGTTGCCGGTACCCAGGGTGCCGAGGTGCTTGAGGTTGTTGGTGTTCTTCAGGCGCGGGTGACGCTGGCAGATCAACTCGAAGTCAGCCACCAGCTGCGACCAGCCTTCAATCGCCAGCTCCGGTGGGGCGTTCCACGCGCCCTTGTCACGCGGCCCCACGGTACGGCCATGCGGCACCGCGCGCTCGATCGCACTACGCAGCCCGGCCAGGTTGTCCGGCAGGTCGCTGGCGACCAGGGTGGTGCGCGCGGCGATCATGCCGCAGCCGATGTCCACGCCCACGGCCGCCGGCACGATCGCGCCGATGGTCGGCACCACCGAGCCCACCGTGGCCCCCTTGCCCAGGTGCACGTCGGGCATCACCGCGATCCAGCGGTGGATGAACGGCAGCTTTGCAATGTTCTGCAGCTGTTCGCGCGCAGCGTCTTCCAGGGGCACGCCGCGGGTCCAGAGCTTGATCGGCGCAGCGCCCGGCTGCTGGATGACGTCGTAGTTGTCGGTATGGGTGTTGCACATGGCGTGTTTCCTTCTGCCAGAAATCGAGAATAAAGGTGCGGTGACAAGGGAGGTGGAACGTACGTCTGCTCAACCCGACGCAGACAACCGGGACTCGAACCCGACCCCGAAGGGCTCAACCAAAGATGTAGTTCCACCGGCATTCGCCGCAAAACAAAAAAGGTGCCGGCCGGGCGACAAGAGTGGGGGAACATTCCTGCTCTACCACTGAGCTACCGTCGTGTTGCCACGACGAGCGGGAGTCGAACCCGCGACACGGAGCTTAAGAGGCTGTAGTTCCCCCGGCATTCGCACTGCCGACGTTGAAGCAGAATCGTGGTCCGTGCCCGGCTGGCCCCATTGCCAGCCGGGCGGTCCCATGGCGACGTCCTGTCGCCTTACAAAGCCAGGTCCTGGATGCGCTGCACCCAGCCCGCCCCGTCGTCGGATGCGCTGGCCACCTGCCCGAGCAGGTCGAACACCGCATCGCTGAAGCCGCCGATGTGCAGCACGTCCTCGCGCCGGACGGTCTGGCTGCTGGTGTTCGGCTGCAGGTCGATGCACACCAGCCGCGCCTGCGGGCAACGCTGCTTCAGCGTTTCCCACTCGCGCATCGTGGCGGTGCCGCCGCCGCCGCGGGTGTCGCGCCAGCTTTCGCTGTCCGACACCAGCACCAGCAGGTCCACCTGCGCGCGCTTGGCGTTGAGGTACTTCAACGGCGAACTCACCGCCGTGGCACCCCCGTTGATGGCCAGCTGGCGCGCCAGGGTCATCACGCTGTCACGCGGGTTGACCCGGATGTGCCGGACCTCGGTGTCGAACGGCAACACCTGGGCCTGTGGCTGCCCACGCAGCACGCAGGCGGCGATCAGCGCCGCCACGTCCACGCAGCGGGCTGCGGTGGTCGCGCCCTTGCGGTAGCCGGTGACCGGCGACTGCATCGAACCCGATACGTCCACTGCCACCACCACCCGGCCCTGCAGTACGGGTACCGACGCGGTGGCCACTTCCATGGCGTCCTGCAACGCCTCCAGAATTGGCAACGGCAGATCGCTGGCGGCGTGGTACGCCATCATCAGCTGGTACGGCAGCACCCGCGCCCGACGGATCTGCGCCGGATCCCGCAGCTTGGCGGCAACCGCCTGCACCATCGCCTCGTCACCGAACACGCCATGGCGTGCGAAGGTGTTGAGGTTCATCCGCAGCTGCTGCCACGACGCGTTGCGGGCCAGCGCCGACCACTGCGCCACGTCCAGCGACAGCGTGCTGAAGTACTGGAACGGCAGGTCCGGCGGCGCACCCACCGGGGCCTGCTTGAAGGCTTCATACGCCTGCAGCAGCGGCGGCAGCTTGTCGGCCGCATACGGACGACCGACGATCCATGCATACAGCGCCTCGCGTCCGGCATCGGCCGGCTTCGGGTGCACCATGCGGATCACGTCCGCCAGTGACGGCTGCTGGCCAATGGCCGCACGCACCAGCGTTTCCGCTGACGCCTGCTGCACCCACTGCCGCACCCACCGCTTGGGCAGCGAGCCCAGCGAGCGCCGGCCCACCTGGCCGCTGCGCATGATCTGCACAAAGGTGCGCAGCTGCCGACCGTTGTCGATCACCTTCGGGAAAGCCCGGGCGAACGACTCCGGATCACGCAGGCTGAGCATTGCCAGCAGCAGCACCGGCATGTCCTTCATGTGTGCCCTCTGCCGTGCATACACCGCGGTGCGCGCCACGAAGCCCGGCTCGACCTGCTCGCTCAGCGCCAGCACCTGCTGCAGCTGCGCATCGGCGTCGCTGTAGAACGTGCTGTTGAGGCAGCCGGTACCGGCAAACAGCGCCAGTGCCGCACGCGGATCGCGCTGATAGGCCAGCCCGCCGGCTTCATTGACGGTGGTCGCCGGCGGCAGCACCGCGCTGCGCATCCGTGAGAAGAGGGAAAGGTTGGCCATTGCTTCGTCCTTGGCGGGAACAGCCCGCATCGTGTCTTGCTGGGTATAGAGCAATGGTCGTGCCAACTTTTGGACGAACGCCTTATCACATTGATTTAAGTGACTTTATTGAATTTGCCAGCGCGAAATCGCGCACCGTCCATGCGACTTTGTATATAGTCTGCGCGCCTGTTTTATAAGGACATATACATGGACAAGCGACAAGTCGTGTTCGGCATGCTCGGCACCCAGCTCGATACCGGCTCAGGGCCCAAGCGCTGGGAAAAATGGCGCCCGACCGTGGCACTTGGCATGCATGAGGACTTTGTTCCCGACCGGGTGGAGCTGCTGCTGGACGAGCGTCGCTTCGGCAAGCTGGCCACGCAGGTCTGCGAGGACCTGGTGCAGATGGCTCCGGACCTGGAGGTGCACCGGCATGACGTGTACATGGCCGATCCCTGGGAGTTCGAGGGCGTGTATGCGTGCCTGCATGACTTCCTGGCCGCCTATCCGTTCGCGCCGGACGAGGAGGATTACTACCTCCACATCACCACCGGCACGCACGTGAGCCAGATCTGCTGGTTCCTGCTGACCGAAAGCCGGCATTTCCCCGGCCGGCTGTTGCAGACCTCGCCGCCGCGCAAGCAGGACAGCGACCAGGCCGGCACCTACGCGTTGATTGACCTGGACCTTTCGCGCTACGACCGCATCGCGCAGCGCTTCGCCCGGCAGCAGCTGCAGGACCGCGACCTGCTCAAGAGCGGCATTGCCACCCGCAACGCGGCATTCAACCGCATGATCGAGCAGATCGAGATCGTGGCCACGCGTTCGCGCGCACCGATGCTGCTGACCGGCCCCACCGGTGCCGGCAAGAGCCACCTGGCCCGGCGCGTGTTCGATCTGAAGAAGCTCAAGCACCAGCTGCCGGGTCGCTTCGTGGAAGTGAACTGCGCCACCCTGCGCGGCGACGGTGCGATGAGCACGCTGTTCGGCCACACCAAAGGGGCGTACACCGGGGCCGCCAGCGACCGTGCGGGCCTGCTGCGGTCGGCGCACCAGGGATTGCTGTTCCTGGACGAGATCGGCGAACTGGGCCTTGACGAGCAGGCGATGCTGCTGCGGGCGCTCGAGGACAAGCGCTTCCTGCCGGTGGGCAGCGATCGCGAGGTGGAAAGCGACTTCCAGCTGATTGCCGGCACCAACCGCGACCTGCAGGCAGCGGTGCGTGCCGGGCGGTTCCGTGAGGACCTGCTGGCGCGATTGAATCTGTGGACCTACCAGCTGCCGGGGCTGGCGCAGCGACGCGAAGACATCGAGCCGAACCTGGCGTTCGAGCTGGAGCGCTTCTCGCGGGAGCAGCACCAGCAGGTGCGGTTCAATGCGGAGGCACGCGCGCGCTATCTCTCGTTTGCCACTGGCGCGGATGCGGCCTGGGCAGCGAATTTCCGGGACCTGGGAGCCTCTGTGATACGGCTGGCGACGCTGGCCAACGCGGGGCGTATCCAGACGGAGGGTGTGGAGGAAGAGATCGGGCGGCTGCGAGAGCAGTGGTCGGGCGGGGTGGCACCGTCGCCGCTGGATGCGCTGCTGGGCGACGCTGTGCAGGCGCTGGACCGGTTTGACCGGGTGCAGCTGGAGGAGGTGGTGCGGGTGTGCGCGACGGCGAAGTCGCTGTCCGCTGCAGGGCGGGAACTGTTCGCGGTGTCACGCACGCAGCGGGCCAGCACCAACGATGCCGACCGGCTGCGCAAGTACCTGGCCCGGTTCGGATTGGAGTGGGAGCAGGTACGGGGCGCGAACGCGTAGCCACGCAGGGCGTGGCTCTACGGGATCAGGCGGTGCGGACGACGCGCGCGCCCTGGCACAGCGGATAGGTGGTCAGCAGCTCGGCGATGCGTTCGTGCAGGGTATCGAAGCTGCTGCCGTACAGGTACAACGCGGTCTCGGTCGGGCCCTGCCACCAGCTGCACACCTCGCCTGCCCCTTCGATACGCGCGACGATTTCCTCGAACAGCTCGTTGGAATCGCACTGTTCGTAGACTTCGTCGGGCAGGTCGGTGCCGTTGAGGTACAGCGCCAGACCCTCGGTGACGCCGAAAGGCTGGTCGGGTTCACCTTCGCGCTGGATCAGCGAGCCCTTCGGGGCACCGAGCTGTTCCAGCAGTTCCACCAACTTCGGCAGCAGGGCGACGTCGTTGAGGACGAGGTCGATATCGCCGTACTCGACTTCACCGTCATCGGTGAGCGCGGTGCCGCCCCCCGTGATCTCACCCAGGCCTGCCCCTTCCAGCAGGACGTCCAGCGGTTCCTCGAACAGCGTCTGGCGATGTTCGGGCTGCAGCTTGGCGTTGAGTTTGACGGTGACGTGCATGGAGGGCCTGCGTAGCCGGGAGAATGCCCCATTGTAGAGGCACGCCCTGCGTGGCTGCGCCCTGTCGGACCCCGTGCAGCCACGCAGGGCGTGGCTCTACTTTCGCGGCAGATGGGGAACGACTTTGCGGGTGAGCAGTTCGACCAGCACCGGGGCCATGAAGTCGTAGTCGTCCGGGATGTCCAGGCAGATCACCCGCTTGCCGTTCAACCACTGCCGGTGCCGGCTCGACAGGCGGTTGCGGTGGGCCCGCTCCATCACGAAGATCAGGTCCGCCCACTGCAGCAGCTCGGGGCTGACTGGCACGTCGGCATCGGCGAGCAGGCCCGCCGATGCGGTCTCGACACCCGGCCAGTCGGCGAACACCTGTTCGGCGGTCGGGCTGCGCAGGCGGTTCTGGCTGCAGAGGAAGAGGACATGCATGCGTCATTATCCCTACGGGGCTGCCACTCAGCTCACATGACGGTCAGGTTGGCGTACGCCATCACCAGCCACTTGCTGCCGGCCTCGGCGAACTCCACCTGGACGCGCGCATGCGCGCCGCTGCCTTCGTAGTCGGTGACCATGCCCTCGCCGAACCGGGCATGGGTCACCATCGCCCCCAGTTTCAGCGGCGGAGCCTCCAGTGCGGCGTGGCCCATCACCCGGTTCGCGCCCAGCGAGGCCGGTCGGGCGACATTGACCTTCGGCCGGACCTCGTGGAGCAGCTCGCGCGGGATCTCACGCAGGAAACGCGAAGGGACGTTGTAGTTGTCCTGGCCATGGATGCGCCGCGATTCGGCATAGCACAGCACCAGCTTCTGACGCGCACGGGTGATACCCACGTAGGCCAGGCGGCGCTCTTCCTCGAGCCGACCGCTTTCCTCCAGCGACCGCGCACTCGGAAACAGGCCGTCTTCCATGCCGGCCAGGAACACCAGCGGGAACTCCAGGCCCTTGGCCGAATGCAGGGTCATCAGCTGCACGCCCTCCTCGCCCGCCTGCGCCTGGCCTTCGCCGGCCTCCAGCGAAGCATAGGACAGGAACGCGACCAGCTCACTCATGGTCTCGCCGGTTTCTTCGATGTCATCCTCGCGCCGGGTGAAGCGCGACGCGACCGAAATCAGTTCGTCCAGGTTGTCCGAGCGCGACTCGGAGTCCAGCGCGTTGCGGCTTTCCTTGGACCAATGCTCGCGCAGGCCGGACCGCAGCAGCACATGGTCGATGCGTTCGGCCAGGGTCATCTCGCCGGCTTCGTGATGCAGCTGATTCACCAGGGTCAGGAATCCGGCCAGCGCGTTACGCGCACGCGCGGCCAGTTCGTTGCCCTGCGCCGTGAGCATGGTGGCCTCCCACAGCGAGATACCCTGGCTGCGCGCCAGCCGGCGCACTTCGTCCAGGGTGCGGTCGCCGATGCCACGCGTGGGGGTGTTCACCGCACGCTCGAACGCGGCATCGTCGTCGCGGTTGGTCATCAACCGCAGGTAGGCCAGCGCGTCCTTGATTTCAGCGCGTTCGAAGAAGCGCATGCCACCGTACACCCGGTACGGCACCTGTTCGGAGATCAGCGCTTCTTCAAAGGCGCGCGACTGGGCGTTGCTGCGGTAAAGCACGGCGGCGTCGGCATAGCTGCCACCGTCGCGTACCCACTGGCGCGCGCGCTCGACCACGTAGCGCGCTTCGTCCATTTCGTTGTACGCGGCGTACAGATCGATCGGCTCGCCGTCGCCGCTGTCGGTCCACAGTTCCTTGCCGATGCGGTCGGGGTTGTGCGCGATAACCGCGTTGGCCGCACCCAGGATGTTGGCGGTGGAGCGGTAGTTCTGCTCCAGGCGCACGGTCTGTGCGCCAGGGAAATCCTTGAGAAAGCGCTGGACGTTCTCGACCTTGGCCCCACGCCAGCCATAGATGGCCTGGTCATCGTCGCCGACGACGAACACATGACCGCTGTCGCCGGCCAGCACGCGCACGAAGGCGTACTGGATGGCGTTGGTGTCCTGGAACTCGTCCACCAGGATCTCGCGGAAACGCGAACGGTAATGCGCCAGCAATGCCGGGTTGTCGCGCAGCAGTTCATGCGCGCGCAGCAGCAGTTCGGCGAAGTCCACCAGGCCGGCGCGGTCGCAGCGTTCCTGGTAGGCGGCGTAGGCCTGGCGCATGGTCTCCAGCCAGGCATCGTTCGGCTCGGGCTGGATGTGCTGCGGCCGGCGGCCTTCGTCCTTCTGCTCGTTGATCCACCAGGCGATCTGCTTCGGCGGGAACTTGCCGTCATCGATCTCCAGCTGCTGGACCACGCGCTTGACCAGGCGCAGCTGGTCGTCCGAATCGAGTACCTGGAAGCTGTCCGGCAGCTTCGCTTCCTGGAAATGCAGACGCAGCAGGCGGTGGGCCAGGCCATGGAACGTGCCGATCCACATGCCGCGGCTGCCGTGCGGCAGCTGCGCGTCGATGCGGTGGCGCATTTCGCCTGCGGCCTTGTTGGTGAAGGTCACCGCGAAAATGCCATGGGTCGGCACGCCGCAGACTTCATGCAGCCAGGCGATGCGGTGGGTCAGAACGCGGGTCTTGCCGGAGCCGGCACCGGCGAGCACCAGATGGTGGCCGGGCGGGGCGGACACGGCCTCGCGCTGGGCGGGGTTGAGCCCGTCGAGCAGGTGGGAGACATCCATGCGCTCATTTTACCCCGGCGGCGTCGCACCGGGGGCGACCGGTTCAGCCCGTCAACGCGCGCGCGGCCGCCTGCTGGGCCTGCACCCGCAGTTCCGGGATGGCCAGGCTTTCCCACAGCGTGCCGATGCGCAGGCTGCCCACGACCTGGAGGCCGGCATGCACCTGGCCCTGCGCATCAAGCAGCGCGCCGCTCTCCGGCTCGGTGTCCAGACCGAGCCCGTGCGGACCCGGCCGCGCATGACCCTCGGCGAGCAGCTGCTGCAGCAGCGGATTGCGCAGCCCGGCGGCGCGGGTCTCCACACCGGTGGCATTGATCACGGCCGCCACGTTCAGCGGCGGCATCGGTCCGCCCACGCCCTGCCCATGCACCTGCAGGGTCGCTTCCTGCACCAGCCCGGTACCGAGGCGGGCCCGGTGCCGCTGCAGCTGGCCGGACTGTTCCAGCGCCTCCAGCTGCGCATGCACGGATTCGGCGATGCGGTGCCGGTGAACGTCCCAGTAGCGCACGACATGGCGCAGGAAGCGGCGCTGGTCGGCGGCATCCAGACTGCGCCACAGGGCCTGGCCCAACGGCCGGATGCGGTCCATCACGCCCTGCCATGGGATGCCCTGCGCGGCGGCCGCGCGGACATGCGCACGCAGGGTGCGCACGCGCAGGCGCAGGGACTGCCGCAGCAGCGGCTGCGGGTCGAAGTCGGCTACGCCGCCGTGCGCATGCGGCAGCGGCAGCAGCGCATGGCGCGACAGCACGTGGATGCGCCCCCGATGCCCGGCCGCGACCAACGAGACCACGCAGTCGGCCATGCTCAGCCCGGAGCCGACGATGACCAGGTCCTGGTCGCCTGCGAGCAGGCGTACGCCGTCGTAATCCCATGCATCCACGACCTGACCCGGCAACAGGGCCTCGGCCCCGGGCACCGGCAGCGGCCGCATGCTGTTGCCGCAGGCCAGTACCACCTGGCCTGCCTGCCAGCACTCGCCGTTGCCCAGCTGCAGCCTGTACGTGTCGCCCTGTGCCTGAAGCGCGACGACCGCCTCATGAACGGTGTGCAGGCGCGCGGGACGGTCGGCTTCGGCCTCACCGAGCCGTTGCAGCAGGTACCCGGCGTACTGCTGGCGCGGCGCATAGGCGGCCGCACCCTCTTCGCGTGTGTGCCCGACAGCCTCCGATCGCGCCATCAGCCAGTCGAGAAAGTCCCCGGGCTGTTCGGGGAACCCACTCATTTTGCCGGCCGGCACGTTGAGCAGGTGCTCCGGCCACGGTGTGGCATAGGCGATGCCCTGCGCCAGCGTGGAGGCCGGCTCGAACAGTGCGATGCGCCGTGGGCCGGTGGCGCGGCGCAGGGCGTTGATCGCGGTGAGCACGCCGGCCGCGCCGCCGCCGATGATGGCCAGGTCGACCTGGCGGGCCGTGGGAATGTCCGTCATGCCCCCATTGTAGGATGCATCCGAAAGTGGCGCGTGCGCTACATCAGCGCATCGGCCAGGCGCGCGATGCCTTCGCGGCTGCGCCGCCAGGCGGCACGCTGCCGCCAGCTGGCCAGGTCCAGCGGGGTGGACTGGCGCAGGTAGTCGTCCTCGATGTGCACCAGCTGCCGCACCAGGCGCGCGTCGTAGCAGAGCAGGCCGATCTCGGCATTCAGCGCGAACGAGCGGATGTCGAGGTTGATGGACCCGAGCAGCGCGATGTCGTCATCCACCGTGAGGTGCTTGGCGTGCAGGAAATGAGGCTCGTACAGCGCGATGCCGACACCACAGCGCAGCAGCTCATCGTAGTAGGCCTCCTGCGCCCAGGCGGTGAGACGCTGATTGTTGCTGGCGGACAGGATCAGCTGCACCTTCACGCCGGACAGCGCGGCGATGCGCAGGGCACTGAGCGTTGCCTCGTCGGGCACGAAGTACGGTGTGACCAGCACGATGCGGCGGCGCGCGAGGTGGATCAGCGCGTTCACCGCATCACGCGCATTGCTGTACGGGTAGGCGGGGCCGCTGGGCAGCAGCTGGGTCGGCATGTCGACCGCGCACACCGGCACGCTGGCCATCACGTCCAGGCGCTGCCCGGTTTCGATGTACCAGTCGCTGGCGAACACGGCTTCGAGGTGGGCCACGGCCGGACCGCGCACACGGGCGACCAGTTCACGGTTGGAAAAACCCGGCACGAAGCCGGCCTGCGCCAGGTTCTGCGAGCCGATGTAGCCGACCTTGTTGTCGATGACGGCGATCTTGCGGTGGTTGCGCAGGTCCATGCGGCCACTGCGCCGCCAGCGCAGGCCGCCCGGCAGCATGGCGCGCACATCCACGCCCATCGCCTGCAGGCGGTGCCGGTAGCGGCGCAGGCCGCGTTTGGCCCCGACCGCATCGAGCAGCAGGCGGCAGTGCACGCCGCGGGCGGCGGCGCGCTGCAGGGACTCGACGATGGCCTCGCCGACGGCGTCGTCGAACATCAGGTAGTACAGCAGATGCACGCGCTCGCGGGCCTGGTCGATGTCGTCGAGCAGGGACTGCAGGGAGGCGTCGTAGCCGGTGAGCAGGTCGACGGCATTGCCGTGCACAGGCATGAAGTCGCCCTGGCGTTCGACCAGTGGCACGATCTCGGCGATGGCCGTGTCCTTGGGCGGGTTCCAGCGCAGCAGGCGCTGCAGCCCCTGTTCCTCACGGATGACCTGGGAGGCCTCGGCCTGGCGCTGGACGCGCTGGCGCGAGAGCCAGGGATGGCCGAACAACAGGTAGGCGGGCAGACCGAGCAGCGGGACGAAGCCGACCAGCAGCAGCCAGCTGCGGGCCGCCCCGGGCGTGGTGCGGGTGGGAATCCAGAACAGCGCGGCCAGCCGGATCAGCCAGTCGAGCAGCAGCAGCCATGAGCCCAGCACCCATTCGAACAGCATCGTGTCGCCCGTCGGGAGGTGGGAACCAGTGTGCCATGGGGCCCGTGAGGACGCCGGACAACAAAAAACCCGCCTTGCGGCGGGTTCTTCGTGAGGCACTCGAGCAATCCGTGAGGATTACTTGATCTTGCCTTCCTTGTACGGGACGTGCTTGCGCACGACCGGATCGTACTTGGAGAATTCCATCTTCCCCGGGGTGTTCTTCTTGTTCTTGTCGGTGGTGTAGAAGTGACCGGTACCGGCGGTCGAAATCATACGGACCTTATCGCGCTTGCCTGCCATGATCGTTTACTCCTCAGACCTTTTCGCCGCGCGCACGCAGCTCAGCCAGAACGGTGTCGATGCCGTTCTTGTCGATGGTGCGCAGTGCATGCGCGGAAACACGAAGCTTCACCCAGCGGTTTTCGCTGGCAACCCAGAAGCGGCGCTCGTGCAGGTTGGGCAGGAAACGACGACGGGTCTTGTTGTTGGCGTGCGAGACGTTGTTACCCGTCTGCACTCCCTTGCCGGACACCTGGCATTTACGGGACATTGCGCACCTCGATAGTAGTCATTGTCAGCCCATAGCCCGGGCGACGGCGGCCTCGGCGGTGACCCGCCACACGTCATGAGAATCAAAGGGTTACGCTGACGAGGGCGAGCCGGAGGACGTGTTCCCGGCCGCCAGCCCGGGTAAAACCGGACACAGCGAGCCGCGCATTATGCATGCTGGCGGGGGCGTTCGCAAGGGTTATCCACACCCAGAACATGAATTGGACGCGTGCCCTGCACAGGGCTTCGGTGAATACTTGCCCGTATGAAGCTGCTTGCACTTACGTATGGAACCGAAGGCGACACCCGTCCGCTGGTGATGCTGTGCCATGGGCTGAGGGCGGCGGGTCACGAGGTGATGCTGCTGGCCGAAGGCGGAACGCTCGCCACGGCCGAGGCACTGGGGGTGCCGCATGCGGCCCTGGAGGGCGACATCCATGATGAGGTGGTCGCGCTGGTGTCGCGGGGCAACAACCTGGCGGCAGCATCGCGCGGGCTGGCGCGGATGGCCGGGCGGCATGTGCCGGCGTGGATGCGCCAGGCCGATGCGGCGGCGGCGGGCTGCGACGCGGTGCTGGCCGGTGGGCTGGCGGCCTTCGTCGGCATGAGCGTGGCCGAGCATCATCGGGTACCCGTGATCGGCGTGGGAATGATTCCGCTCACGCCGACGCGCGACTTCCCCTCGCCGTTCCTGCCCGGGCTGCGGTTGCCCGGTGCGCTCAACCGCCTGAGCTACACCCTCGTGAATCATGCGGTGTGGCGGACATTCCGTGCCTCGATCAATGACGCGCGGCGGGCGATGGGCATGCCGGTGCGGCGGTCGCTGTGGCGGGATGTTCCGATGCTGTATGGCATTTCGCCCAGCCTGTTGCCGCCTCCGGCGGACTGGCCGGCGGATCACCGGGTCTGCGGTCAATGGCGGGCCCCGGAGATGGACTGGCATCCGGAGCCGGCATTGCAGGCCTTCCTCGACGCAGGTCCGCCGCCGGTCTATCTGGGGTTTGGCAGCATGACCGGCTTTGATCGCGAACGCGTGCTGTCCGCGCTGCTGCGCGCTCTGGCTCCGCGTCGCGTGCTGCTGTTCCCCGGCTGGTCCGGTCTGCCCGAAAGCCCGCTGCCACCGGACGTGTTCGTCGTGGGGCCGACGCCGCACGAGGCGCTGTTCCCGCGTTGTTCGCTGGTGATCCATCACGGTGGCAGTGGCACCACGCATTCCGCCTGCCGTGCCGGCGTGCCGTCACTGGTGATGCCGTTCGCGGCGGATCAGTTCTTCTGGG
>JAEWLO010000374.1 GCA_023457475.1 Pseudomonadota bacterium
CGCCAGTGCGGTGGCCGTACTGGCGACGGCGGGAGCTGCCCTGACGGCGATCAGCGGGCTGGTGGCGGGCACGGCCCTCACCCAGTCCGGTGCGGCCGCGATCACGGTGGCGACCCTGGGTGTCGCCACTGTCGGGGTGGAAGCGGCGGCACTGACCGCGCACGCCACCGGTAACGAGAAGGCAGGCGACATTCTTGGCTGGGTGGGGCTGGGGCTGGGGGCCGTGGCGCTGGCGGGTGCGGCACCGAGCCTGTTCAAGGCTGCCGGAAAGGCGGCAAGCCGGGCGACGCAGAAAATCTCCAGATTCACCCAGCGTATCCATGCAATCCGCACGCAGGGACTTTCCGGGCGCGGCGCGACAGCGGCGGGAAGGCGGATGGCGGCGTCGGGCCCTCGCCGTCAGACCATGTTCGTGCCGGCGGCCGCGCAGGGCGGGGGTGCCGCGCCTGCCGCGCGGGGCGCGAGCCGGCTGGTCGGCTACCACGGCACGTCCAGCGCGAACGCCAGTGAAATACTGCGCGGCGGGTCCAACCGCCTGTTCCTGACCGACCGGGTCGAATCCGCACGCCACTATGCGAAGGCCGTGGGCGGCGATGACGGCATGGTGCTGGGAATGTACGCCGATGACGTGGATACCTGGACAATGGCCACGCGTCCCAAGATCAACGGCAAAGGGTATGCGGAGATCGACGCGCACGGCAGAACGATGACCGGCCGCATTGCCGGTGCCGACGCGCCGCCGATCGACGACTTCATGGAATTCTTTGGCCAACGTGCGATGACCCATCAGGACATCCTCGCCGAGCTCCGGCGGGAGATGGGGGATGCGGCCTTCGATGCGCGCATGAGCGCCTACCGATGATTGCAGCACAGAAGGAGAAGCGCGTGATGAGCGGTTCCCAGGCGAAGAGCGACGAACCGGCAGGGCCCGTGCGGCCCCTCCCGGTATCCGGCTACGGTTACGATGCCGCCAACCGGTTGGTGCGGATCCAGGGCGTCGCGTCGACACGGTGGCGCTACTGGCTGGGCGACCAGGTTGCCAACGAGGCGCATGCGGGCCAGACGTGCACACTGCGGCTGAGCTGGCTGCAGGCGGGCGGGCGGCCCTTGGTGGAGACGGCGGACGGTATCGTGTCGCGCCGCCTGCTGCTCGCGGGGGACGGTGCCGGTTCGACCGTCTTCGAAGCGGGCGTGGAAAACCGTCTGCGTTCCTACGCGCCCCATGGCTACCGCGATGCCGCGGACGGCACCCACGCCGAGCCGGCGTTCCAGGGCGAGCGGTTTGACGCGGAAAGTGGCTGCTACCTGCTGGGGGCCGGTCATCATCGTCCGTACAGCCCGACCCTGGGCCTGTTCCTGGCACCGGACCGTTGGGCACCGTTTGATCGAGGCGGGCTCAATGCCCTGAGCTTCTGCGCCGGCGATCCCGTCAACCGTCATGATCCCAGCGGCCACTTCTGGAAGTGGGTGGTGGCGGGCATCGGCATCGTACTGGGGGTGGCTGCCGTCATCGCGTCGGCGGGCACGGCGGCGGGCGCGGTGGGTGTGGTGCTCTCTGGTGGGCTGGGTGCATTGAATGCGAGCGGCGCGGCCGCAATCGCGGGCGTGACCCTGGGCGTGGCCTCCGTCGGCGTGGAGGCTGCGTCCCTGACCGCGATGGCGAAAGGTGACGATGAAACCGCCGGGATTCTGGGGTGGGTGGGGCTGGGCCTGGGGGTAGCAGGCCTGGCCCCCGCGCTGGGCAAGGCGGCGATGAAGGGCGCAGGCAGGCTCGCCGACAGGATGTCGCGCTTCAGTGGACGGGTTGCGCGAAGACGACCTCCGGCGGGCGGAGGCAGCGCCGCTACGGGGCGGCTTGGACCACCGGGAGGCAGCTCCCCGGCTTTCAACCGTCGGGGAGGGAGACTGTGGCGGACCGATCCAACCGGAGGTCAGTTCAACGTACGGGTCACGTCTGCTCCGGGGCCGAAAAAGTGGGCCAGAACCGCCGGCGTGCGTCCGAACCGGTTCAGCGCACCTGCGCAACGGCCGACGTCGCTGGACTTCGCGTCCAAGCGGCCCCGGCCGTACACTCACTACGAAGGGCCCCCGGTGCCTGCCAGCGCGCTGGACGAACCCATTCAGGTTACGCCTGACTACCCGCATGTACGCTTCAACGACGCGGTTGACACCCAGCGTTACCGTCCAGTGGCGTACTCCAGCCGATACATCCGCGATTCGCGGGTCAACTTGCCTGCACCAGCGGAAGACGTCGCGTTCCTGATGGCCAGCAGCGACCCTGCGGACTACTACATAAAGGTGGCGCTTGAGATGAAAACCCCCTGACTGCCCGCGGACGATGCGTATGGATCCAGGGGGCGGACGGAAGGTGGCCCCGGCCAGGCACGGCCGTCTGCACCATTGCGCCAGAGCCTCACAATGTTTATCATCAGCAGCTTAGCGGACTACCTGACTGGCGCGTTTCCCGGAACGCCGACCGTTCCGCGAACGGCTTCCGGGCCGTGCGACACCTTTCAGGTAGTCGTGACCCCCCGGAAATGCTGGGCTCGCAGCCTCTGTCAGGCGCTGCAGCCGGAATCCAGCACGACCGGAGTTGTACCGGACAAGGGGCCCTGCGGGCCCTTTGTTGTTTCCGGAAGCTGGCCAGGCCAGCCCCACTTTCATACGAATCAAGGCAGAACGTGAGCGACAAGGCAACCGAAATCGCGAACCTGCTGGGCCCGACCGTCGAGTCGCTGGGGCTCGAGCTGCTGGGCGTGGAATATCTCACCGCCCCCGGTGGTGCGACCCTGCGCCTGTACATCGACGTGCCGCTGGCCGAGCAACCCGAGCGCATCGTCAACATCGACGACTGCGAGCGCGTCAGCCGTGAAGTGTCGGCCCAGCTGGACGTGGAAGACCCGATCAGCGCCAACTACACCCTGGAAGTGTCCTCGCCGGGCGTGGACCGCCCGCTGTTCACCCTGGAACAGTTCGAACGCGCCATCGGCGAGTCGGCCAAGGTCACCCTGAAGCTGCCGCAGGACGGCCGCCGCCGTCTGCAGGGCGAGATCCTCGCCGTGGACGCAGAGGCCAATACGGTCACCTTCAAGGTCGACAACAAGAACGAATTCATCGCCGATGTCGAGAACATCGACAAGGCCCGCATCATGCCGGACTGGGCCGCCCTTGGCCTGGCTCCGACCAAACCGACTGGCCCGGCACCCAAACAGGGTGACAAGGCGAACAAGAAACCATCCAACAAGCCGGCGGCCAAGAAGCCGCGCGCGGAGTAAGCAGCCGATGAGCAAGGAACTTTTGCTGGTAGTGGACGCGGTCGCCAATGAGAAGGGCGTGCCGCGTGAAGTGATCTTCGAGGCCATCGAAGCCGCCCTGGCTTCGGCCGCGAAGAAGCGTTACCCGGACCAGGAAGTGCTGGCCCGCGTGTCCATCGACCACAAGGATGGCACCTACGAAACCTTCCGCCGCTGGGAAGTGGTGGCCGATGACGTCGTCATGGAATCGCCGGACCGTCAGATCCGCCTGATGGATGCCGTGGACGAAGCCGACGGCGTGGAAGTAGGCGATTACATCGAAGAACAGATCGAAAACCCGGACTTCGGCCGCATCGCGGCGCAGGCCGCCAAGCAGGTCATCGTCCAGCGCGTGCGCGAAGCCGAGCGCCAGCAGGTCGTGGATGCGTGGAAGGACCGCGTGGGCGAGCTCGTCACCGGTGTGGTCAAGCGCGCCGAGCGCGGCAACATCTATGTGGACCTGGGCGGCAACGCCGAAGCGTTCATCCCGAAGGACAAGGGCATTCCGCGCGACGTG
Source organism: Pseudomonadota bacterium (assembly GCA_023457475.1). GTDB lineage: Bacteria > Pseudomonadota > Gammaproteobacteria > Xanthomonadales > Xanthomonadaceae > Stenotrophomonas. The sequence continues at coordinate 3,811 of JAEWLO010000374.1, forward strand.
CTGCGCGCCGGCGACCGCGTGCGCGGCTACCTGGCCGAAGTGCGTTCGGAACCCCGTGGCCCGCAGCTGTTCATCAGCCGTGCCGCCCCGGAATTCATGATCGAGCTGTTCAAGCTGGAAGTGCCGGAAGTCGGCCAGGGTCTGGTGGAAATCAAGGCCTGTGCCCGCGACCCGGGCGACCGCGCCAAGATCGCCGTGCTGGCCCACGACGCGCGTACCGATCCCATCGGTGCCTGCATCGGCATGCGCGGTTCGCGCGTGCAGGCCGTGTCCAACGAGCTCAATGGCGAGCGCGTGGACATCGTGCTGTGGAACGACAACCCGGCCAACTTCGTCATCAACGCGATGGCCCCGGCCGAAGTGCAGTCGATCATCGTCGATGAAGAGAAGCACTCCATGGACCTGGCCGTCGCTGAAGAGCGCCTGGCCCAGGCGATCGGCAAGGGCGGCCAGAACGTGCGCCTGGCCAGCCGCCTGACCGGTTGGCAGCTGAACGTGATGACCCAGGACCAGGTCACCGCGAAGTCCGAAGCCGAGCAGGGCGTGGCCCGCCAGCTGTTCATGGACAAGCTGGAAGTGGACGAGGAAATCGCCGCCATCCTGGTGAGCGAAGGCTTCAACACGGTCGAAGAAATCGCCTATGTCCCGGTCGGCGAACTGCTGGCCGTGGAAGGCTTCGACGAGGACATCGTCGAAGAGCTGCGTGCACGTGCCCGCGATGCGCTGCTCAATGAAGCGCTGGCGGTGGAAGAGGGTCTGGAAGACGGCTTGCCGGCGGCAGACCTGCTCGCCCTGGACGGCATGGACGAGGCAACCGCCTACGCCCTGGCCGGCCACGGCGTGCGTACGAGTGAGGACCTGTCGGAGCTGGCCACCGACGAGATCCTCGAGTTCGGCATCGAAGGCATGGACCAGGAGCGCGCCGCCGCCCTGGTGATGGCCGCCCGAGCCGAGGAGATCGCCCGCCTGGAGCGCGGCGAATGAGCCAGCGATGAACAGTGCCCTGACCCGCTCAGGGCTTAGACTCCGCGCTGCCTCCGTCCGTTTCGGAGGCGCGCCAACCAGATCATAGGATCCGAATGTCGCAGCAAACCACCATCCGCAAGCTCGCCGAACTGGTCAACACGCCGGTCGAGAAACTGCTTGAACAACTTGCCGAAGCCGGCATGAAGTTCAGCGGTCCTGACCAGGTCGTGACCAGCACCGAGAAGGTGAAGCTCCTGGGCTTCCTCCGTCGTTCGCATGGCAAGGCGGAAACGCCCGTAGAA
>JAEWLO010000375.1 GCA_023457475.1 Pseudomonadota bacterium
GTGTGACCGCCTGATCGCCGACCTCCGCCTTGGTCACCTCGCTGAATGCAGGTATCCTTACGCGCTGGAACCGGTGCAATGCCGGCCAGGCCGCACCGGCGGTATGCTTTCGCCGCACAAGGCCACGTAGCTCAGCTGGATAGAGCGTCCCCCTCCTAAGGGGAAGGTCGCCCGTTCGAATCGGGCCGGGGTCACCAGTTCACCGCACCCCGATTGCCCTTGGGGGCAATCCCGACGGCCATTGGCGCTTCTGCCCTTTGAATGCTCAACGGGCGATCTCTACTGTTTCCACATAAGCGTCGGCCGGCGCATGTCCGGGGGCGTAAAGCCAAGCTCGGTTGATTGGGAGATGGGATATGTCATCAGTACAAGATGTTGATCGTGCCTGGGTCTCGCGCATGCCATGGGTAGTTCAGAATTTGCAGGCTGCCGGTGTGGAAGAGGACGCGTTCTTGAAGGCTGTGTTGGAATGTCGTGAGGCCCTTGCCGCAGAAGGTTGGCCGACAGCCGATCTGAAGATATCGCCATCGATTCAAAGCGATGCTGATGCTCCACTGGCAATTATCGATTTCTTCATCGATGCGCAAGGGGACATAAGCCCGAAGCTGAATACGCCCATCTTGCATTAGGCACTCAAGGTCATATGATCAGCGGTATGAAGCATTTCTTTAGCCAGTTCACCATCGCCAAGCGCGGGCAGAAGGACACCTTCTACGAGGTCAACCGTGACGGTGCCCTTGTGCTCAATCGTGACGGGCTTCTCAAGTCTGGCCGTATGAACCGCCAGCTGGACGCCGCACGCGACCTTCGTGATCTCAAGGTTGCCAAGGAAAAGGGTTCGTCCTCGAAATGACGAGCTTGGCCCTGCTGGCCGTTCTTCTGGCCGCGGGCTGGTATTTTTATCGGCAGTGGCGATACACGCGATTCGAGGCCCTGCATCACCCTGGGCACCCGCAGTACTTCGGGGCCGCTCTTTGCTCGGTCTACCTGTTCGGTATCAGCGCCGGGCTGCATGCCCTGGCAACGCGGCATTCCACTTACGGCCTTTACCTGAGCAAGCTTCAGGGCATGTTGCCGCTCCAAGCGACCGATAAGCAATCGGCTGAAGGGCTGACTCTGCACCTGGCGATCACCCTCTGGTGCCTGTTCCTTGGAGCCGCGCTGCCTATCCTCCTCAATGACCCGTTGGTCCGGATCCGGTCGCTTGCGCAGCTGATCGCCTCGCGCCATGGTGCCATTGATGCAATCGAGAGCCTTGCGATCAAGTGCGAAGAGGATGGCACACTGGTTGCGTTGACGCTGGACAACGGCAAAGTATACGTAGGCCTGCTGGACGAGTTCACAGGCCCCCGGGTGGGAAAAGAGTGGGTCGGGATGACCCCTGTAGTGTCGGGATATCGGGATGCCGAGGGCAAGCTCGTCTTCACCACGTATTACGACATCAAGCTGCCTGATGACGCGACCATGGAAATCTTTCAGGTCATTGTCTCGATGAAGCAAATTATCTCGGCGCAGGCCTTCGATCTGGAGCTCTATAAGCAGTTCCAGGAGCCTGAGGCTCATACACAGGCCGTGGCGGATAGAAAAGAGCTTGCTCCCCAGCGGTCGTCCTTGGCCGTGGACAGCACCCGGCACGGCTTCTATCTCGGGCTGCCCATCTTCTTACTCCTGTCGCCTTACATTGGTTTGAAGTCCACCGTCGGCGGGCTGAGCATGGTCATTGTGGCAGGTCTGTCCTGCGTAGCGGCTGAGAGACTACGGAGACGGCAGGTGAACCCTGGAGCGGACAAGGATTCCGCTCTGGCCGAAACTGATGAGGTGCATCTCGACTAGACCGCTCATGGGGGGGCGTGCTGCAGCCAGCCGACTTAATTCCCAGGCGAAGGCCTGGCATTCAGTGCTGAAGTGTGTGGCCTATCTGCGGTTATTCCCCAAGCTTGGTAAGCCACTTGACGATGAGCAGGTGGGAAGCGCTGTATTTGGCGGAGAGAGGCTTATTGGCTGACAGACGAGCTGCCTAGCGGCCTATTCCGAGCATCAGCTCTACCGCCGTCGAGCGTCAGTGGCGGGGTCGGGCTGTTACGATTCCTCTATTGTTGCAAGCAGCTTCACCCTGTAGCTGCATCTCTGATACCGCGCGCCTTCTGGAGACGCTAAATGCCGCACGTCGCCGTAAAACTGTATGCGGGGAAGTCCGAAGAGGAAAAGCAGCGCATCGCCGATGCGATGACGCAGGCCCTCAAGGACGCCATCGGGTCAACCACTGAATCGGTGTCGGTCTCCATTGAAGACGTCCCGCCCTCGGAATGGATGAGTGAGGTCTTCGACAAGGAGATCGTCAAGAACAACCACCTGCTGTACAAGCGGCCGGGGTATGCCGACATTCCGGAGTGATGGTCGGGCACATCCGATGCCATCAGGCTGAACGCGGTACCACGATCTTGGGGCGCTTCAGCTTCTCGATCGATTGCTCGATGCTGATCGCCACCTCCATCGATCTGCCATGCGCGCCCAGCTGTTGCTTCCACTCGGCGAGGGCCTTCACCAGCTCGGATAGCAGGTAAGCCGCGGCCGTGCGGGAGTCATGGTAGTGGTCGTAGTTGCGTGGGTCGAACCGCGAGTGATCGACGGCACGTACTTGCTCGAATGTGTCGCCCTTCTCTTTGGCCGGCGAGTAGTATCTGAAGAAGGCATCTACCTGCCGCTTGATCGTGCGTAGCCAGAGCAGGTTGTAGAGGCCGTCTTCGTGATCCTGCAGCAGGCGAACCGCCAAGGGCCGCATGAAGGGTACGCAGTTGCCTGACGTCCAGTTGCCAAGCACGGCGGAGACCAGCGCTCTGAGCTCTCCGTCGGCGAGCCACCGGTCTCGAACCTGCTCCTGTGCTGAGAGTCTCCGCTCGTTCACCGTGGATGCGGGGCCATGGGTCATGGCCTTGCCGGTCTCTCCATGAAATCGAATCAGGCTCATCCTTGCTTCACCTCTTCCAAACCGGGCTCCGAAGATGCTGTCGTTCCACCCTTCCAGGGCGCATTGCGGCGGGCTGCTGCCCCGCACAGCGCCATCATAAGGCAAGGTAGGATGACCTTTCCCTAGGAACTGCACCCATGAGCCCGATTGACAGCTCTCACCCTGGTCTCCGGATTCTGCTGGTCGGTGCCTCCGGGCATGTGGGCCGGCAGGTGCTGGGGCTGGCCCTGGCAGATCCACGGGTGGCTCAGGTGGTGGCTCCTGTCCGGAAGTCATTGCCCTCGCATCAGAAGCTGGTGGCACCGATCATTGATTTTGATGCGTTGGATCGCCAAGCCGGTTGGTGGAACGCGGACGCAGTGATCTGCGCGCTGGGGACGACGATTCGTACCGCCGGTTCGCAGGCGCAGTTCCAGAAAGTGGATCATGGGTATCCGCTAGCGATTGCCCGGTTGGCTCATGCTCATGGCACTCGGACATTCGTGCTGAACTCTGCTTTGGGGGCGGACGCTCAGTCGCGGATCTTCTACAACCGGGTGAAGGGTGAGCTGGAAGCCGACCTGGAGAAGATTGGGTTTGAATCGTTGACGTT
>JAEWLO010000376.1 GCA_023457475.1 Pseudomonadota bacterium
GGCCGGCCAACGGCCGGCGCTACCGTCTCCCAATACCCGGGATTCAAGGTGCGCAGCACCGCCAGATATGCCTGCGCTGCCGCCGCATCCCCGCGCTTCATCGCCAGCTTCGCTGCCCGCGCCCAGATGCGATCCCACCCATGCGCCAGCAACAGGGCACGCGCCAGCGATTCATCCACCTCCGCATCCTTGCCTGCCGCCGCCAACCGCTCCGCGCGAATGATCGCCGCATGCGCCTGCCGCTGCTCCAGCATCACCCGTAATCCGGCAACCGGCTGCGCGGCACTGTCCACGCGCAGATCGGTATCGCGCCATTCTCCCTGCGGCGTGCGCACCAACAACGCTGCCGACATACGCCCGGAGGTCTGGCCGCCAGCCGAGTCACCGGCCTCCAGCGCCACGAGCAGGCGTTCGTCCAGCGTGCCCTGCGTGGCGGTGAACGCATCGCGCATGGCCGTCAGCACCTGTTCGCCCACCAGCCCATTGCCCTGCACGCTGAAGCCTTCGCCCCCCAGTGCGCCGGACCATCTGGAGGCGCGCGCGGTGTCGCCCGTGTACTGCGCCTGCCGCCCGCGCGCATCCACCATGCCCACCTGCCGCTCGGCCACGGTGGTGTCGTCGTAACCGCCGTCCTCGGCCAACACCTGCTTCAGTGCCTGCTCGGGCGTGCGGCCGGCGGCGAGCAGCGCCAACCCGCGTGGTCCGTAATGCGGATTGGTCTCGAACTGGCTGGCAACCGCGCCCACGCCCGCCTGCGCCCAGGCCACGCCCGAACCGCCCACGGCCAGGTTGTGTGTCGCCACGGCCATGCCGCAGCTGCCTTCGGTGTCGCACGCTACGATCGAAAAGGTGGCCTGCGCCGGAAGCGCATGCAGCCACAGCCCCAGTCCCGCGATCAGCCAACACCTCATCCGCACACCCCCGGTTGTCCACGAATGCGTTGGATGCGCCATCCGCCAGGAGGGTTTAATCCGCGGGCGGATCGACACCGTGTTCCCCGGCCTCTACCATCCAGCCTGCACCCAAGGATCCTCCAGCCCCGCTACGGAACCGAGATGGACAAGGCGTACCTTCTGCTCATGCTGGTGCTTCCCGCCATCGCGATGGCGTGCCGTGTCGTGGCGTTCTCCATGCTGGACGGAAAACTGCGCACGCCCCTGTGGAACTGCGCGTTGGACCAGCTGAAGGCCGTAGGCCTGTACGGCCTGCTGGGTCCGCCTGTCGGTGCCTGGCCCCTGCTGGTGACCGGCGTGTTTCTGCAAGGCGACCTGCGTGGTCTCGCGGTGGTTGTGCCTGGCATGCTGATGTCCCACGCGTTCGGAGCCCTTCCAGCGATGACGACGGGCGCGGTGGTCGGTGCGCTCCGACCCTGGATTCCGGGATGGCGCGCGCTCGCGGTAGGCGGCGTCGTCGGCGCGGTGCAGACGTTCCTGTTGTTGGCCGCCGCGTCCATGGCCGAAAAGTGGGAGCACGTAGCCATTTTTGCGGCCGCCGGCGCATTCGCCGGTGTGGTATGCGCGCTGACATTTGTCGGATTGCCCGGCATGGCGCGGCGCTCGGCATGACGCGCCTTCCACTCCCCCGCCCCGGCAGCTGCGCGAAGGCCCGCTGCATGCAGTCCTCCCGCGGGCAGGCCAGGCACCCGGCGCTCTAGCGTGCAGATCGGTAGAAGCTTACCAGGCACTCCTGGCTGGACCCGTCGATTGTGAAATGCAGAACGGTCCCGTTGGAACGAAGCTCATACGCTGATTCCTTTCTCGCGCGCTCGGCGGCAGCATTGTGTGGGCTCGGCGAAATGCGACGGCGAACATCAAGGCAAGCAGCGCAAGACGTGGTGTGTTGGAAAGGCTGAGGTTCATCGTTCCTGCTCCTGGAAGTATCCATCATCGCCCGGCGTTGGCTTAACCCCGCCCCGGCAACTGCGCGAACGCCCGCTGCATGCAATCCTCGCGCGGGCACACCCGGCACCCGGGACCAATCGATACCGAGTTCCCCGGACTCTGGATATCCAGGCCACGCGTGTAGATCAATCGCTCCGCGTGCTGCAGGTCACACCCCAGCGCCACGGCGAATGTCTTGCGCGGCTGTCCGTGCCCCACCGGCCCGCTGCTCACCTGCCGCGCCAGCCAGAAATGGCGACGGCCATCTGGCATGCGCGCGGTCTGGGTGAGCACGCGGCCCGGCTGGTTGAAGGCCTCGTACACGATCCACAGCGGGCACGAACCGCCCACCTGTGAAAAGTGGAAGTCCGTGGCCGAGTGCCGCTTGGACACATTGCCGGCACGGTCCACGCGGATGAAGAAGAACGGCAGCCCCGGCGCGCTGCGGCGCGCCAGCGTGCTCAGCCGGTGGCAGACCGCCTCGAAACCCACCCCGAAGCGATGCGCCAGCAGATCGATGTCATAAGCGCTTTGTTCGGCCGCGCGCAGGAACTGCGCATACGGCATCACCAGCGCACCGGCGAAGTAGTTGCTCATGCCGATACGCGCCTGTGCGATCTGCTCGGGCTCATGGAAGCCCGCTCGCGCAATTACCGCGTCGATCTGTGCTGCATACCCCAGCAGCGCCAGCTCCGCCGCCATCTGGAACGCCTGCTGGCCCGGTTCCAGGTAATCGGGAAGCCACAAGGTGCGGCTGCCGCCGTCGTACAGCCGCTTCTCGCGCCCCGCCTGCAGGGGAGCCACCTCCACCAGCACGCCGTGGCGGTCGGCCAGCAGCTGGCGCAGTCTCGGGGCGACGTGCCCGGCCACCAGTCCCCATTCCCCGAACAGCTGCTCGGCCAGGTCGTCCAGCTCGGGAATGTGGTTGTGCATGCGGTTGAAGAAGTCGCGGACCTGGTCGCCGGCCGGCAGAGTCTGGCCGGCCTGCGGGTCGCCCAACTGGAACTCCAGCGCAGCGGCGTGCTCGCGCAGCAGCAGGTGGCGGCGGTGCAGGTCGAGCAGGGCGCGGCTGATCTGCGGCAGATTGCCCGCCATCGCCCGCAGCTCGGTGCCGCTGACGCTGTCCAGGCCGAGGTCGCGCAGGGTCTCGCCCAGCGCCTCCTGCAGGGCGGCCGGCTCGCCTTCCTCGAACAGCGCGCTCACATCCCCCAGCACCTCGCGCAGCTTGCCCTGCACGGCGGGGGTGAGCGGACGCTTGTTGCGCTCGATCTGGTTCAGGTAGCTGGCCGACAACCCCAGCGCCCGGGCCAGGTCCGCCTGGCTGTAGCCACGCTGCTCCCGCAGCTTGAGCAGGCGCAGGCCGATCTGGCGGAGGGAAGGCTGGCTATTCACAGAATTCACAAGAATCGTAGCGGGCATTGGCCAGATTAAGCGCAGACAGCCCGGAAATCCACGGTGAGCCTGTGAATAATGCCAATCACCTTTTCGCACCCGCCGGGATTGTCATGACTGTTGCAGCGCCCCGTATCCGCATGTTGATCGACGGCCAGTTCGTCGAGTCGGCCAGCTCGCACTGGCAGAACGTGGTCAATCCGGCCACCCAGGACGTCCTGGCCCAGGTGCCGTTCGCCACCGTGAGCGAAGTGGACGCCGCCGTGGCCTCGGCCAAGGAAGCCTTCAAGACGTGGCGCAAGACCCCGATCGGCACCCGCGCGCGCATCTTCCTGAAGTACCAGCAGCTGATCCGCGAGCACATGAGCGAGCTGGCCCACATCCTCAGCGCCGAGCAGGGCAAGACCGTGCCGGATGCCGAAGGCGATGTGTTCCGTGGCCTGGAAGTGGTGGAACACGCAGCGGCGATCGGCAACCTGCAGCTGGGCGAACTGGCCAACAACGTGGCCAACGGCGTGGACACCTACACTCTGCTGCAGCCGCTGGGCGTCTGCGCCGGCATCACCCCGTTCAATTTCCCGGCGATGATTCCGCTGTGGATGTTCCCGATGGCCATCGCCACCGGCAACACCTTCATCCTCAAGCCGTCCGAGCAGGACCCGATGGTCACCATGCGCCTGGTGGAACTGGCGCTGGAAGCCGGCATTCCCAAGGGCGTGCTCAACGTGGTGCTCGGTGGCGAAGAAGTGGTCAACGCCATCTGCGACCACCCGGATATCAAGGCGGTGTCCTTGGTGGGCTCCACCCGTGTCGGCACCCACGTGTACAACCGTGCCTCGCTGGCCGGCAAGCGCGTGCAGTGCATGATGGGCGCGAAGAACCACGCCGTGGTGCTGCCGGACGCCAACAAGGAACAGAGCCTCAACGCGATGGTCGGTGCCGCCTTCGGCGCGGCCGGCCAGCGCTGCATGGCAGCCTCCACGCTGGTGCTGGTCGGCGAAGCCCGCGAATGGGTGCCGGACCTGGTGGCAAAGGCCAAGAGCCTGAAGGTCAGCGCCGGCAGCGTGGCAGGTACGGACGTCGGCCCGGTCATCTCCTGCGCCGCGCGTGAACGCGTGGAAGGCCTGATCGCTTCTGGCGTGGAGCAGGGCGCGAAGCTGGTGCTGGACGGCCGCAACCCGCAGGTGGACGGCTTCGAGAAGGGCAACTTCGTCGGCCCGACCATCTTCGACGGCGTGAAGCCGGGCATGCGCATCTACGACGAAGAAATCTTCGGGCCGGTGCTGGTGATCCTGGAAGTGGACACGCTGGAAGACGCCATCGAGTTGATCAACAGCAACCCGAACGGCAACGGCACGGCGGTGTTCACCCAGTCCGGCGCGGCGGCGCGCAAGTTCCAGGAAGACATCGACGTCGGGCAGGTTGGCATCAACGTGCCGATCCCGGTGCCGGTGCCGCTGTTCTCGTTCACCGGTTCGCGCGCCTCCAAGCTCGGCGACCTGGGCCCGTACGGCAAGCAGGTGGTGATGTTCTACACCCAGACCAAGACGATCACGTCGCGCTGGTTCGACGACGAGACGCTGGGCCACGGCGTGAACACCACCATCAGCCTCAAGTAACAACGGAGTTTTTTCCATGAGCCACTCGATGACGACGGAACTCGAAGAAGCGCAGCAGGCCTATAGAGAGGCGGCGCGTGACTTCGCCCAGGCCGAACTGGCGCCGCACGCCGCGCGATGGGATGCGGAGGGCATCTTTCCGCGCGAGGCGATCGCCAAGGCAGGGGAACTCGGGTTCTGTGGCCTGTACATGGACCCCGAGGTCGGTGGCAGCGGCTTGAGCCGTCTGGACGCCGCCGTCGTCATCGAGGAGCTCGCCAACGTGGATCCGTCCACCGCGGCCTACGTCAGCATCCACAACATGGCGTCGTGGATGGTAGCCAAGTGGGGCCAGGAAGGGCTGCGTGCGGAATGGGGCGCGGAGCTCTCGGCCGGCAACAAGCTGGCGTCCTACTGCCTCACCGAACCGGGTGCAGGTTCGGACGCGGCGTCACTGAAAACCACCGCCGTGCGCGACGGTGACCATTACGTCCTCAACGGCTCCAAAGCCTTCATCTCCGGGGCCGGCGCAACCGAGCTGCTGGTGGTGATGGCGCGGACCGGCGGTGCCGGTGCGGGCGGCATCAGCGCCATCGCGGTGCCGGCCGACCTGCCGGGCATCAGCTATGGCCGCAAGGAAGAGAAGATGGGCTGGAACAGCCAGCCCACGCGCGGCATCACCTTCGAGAACGTGCGCGTGCCGGTGGGCAACCTGCTCGGCGAGGAAGGCGGTGGCTTCAAGCTGGCCATGAAGGGCCTCGACGGCGGTCGCATCAACATCGCCGCCAGCTCGCTGGGTGCCGCGCAGGGCGCGCTCGACGCGGCGCGCCGGTACATGGCCGAGCGCCGCCAGTTCGGCAAGCCGCTGGCCGATTTCCAGGCCCTGCAGTTCAAGCTGGCCGACATGGTGACCCAGCTGGTCGCCGCACGGCAGATGGTGCACACCGCTGCGCGCAAGCTCGACGCCGGTGCCAGCGATGCCAACGTCTGGTGCGCGATGGCCAAGCGCTTCGCCACCGACGCCGGTTTCAACATCTGCAATGAAGCGCTGCAGATCCACGGCGGTTACGGTTACATTCGGGAATACCCGATCGAACGCCTGCTGCGCGACAGCCGGGTTCATCAGATTCTGGAAGGCACCAACGAGATCATGCGTGTGATCGTGGCCCGCCACCTGCTCAATACCGAAGAGGAACTGCGATGACCGACTGGCGCACCCACGACTACACCGGACTGAAGGTCGAAGCCGACGGCAACACCGCCGTGGTGACGCTGGACAATCCGCCGGCCCACACCTGGACCGTGCACAGCCTGTCCGCGCTGCGCGACCTGGTGGGTCACCTCAATGCCGACCGCGATGTGTACGCGCTGGTCATCACAGGCGGTGGCGAGAAGTTCTTCTCCGCCGGGGCCGACCTCAAGCAGTTCGCCTCCGGCGACAAGGCCGGCGCGCGCGAAGCCGCCCGCCGCTTCGGCGAGGCGTTTGAAGCGCTGTCGGGCTTCCGTGGCGTCTCCATCGCCGCCATCAACGGCTATGCCATGGGTGGCGGGCTGGAATGTGCGCTGGCCTGCGACCTGCGCATCATCGAAGAACACGCCCAGGTGGCACTGCCGGAGGCCACGGTGGGTCTGCTGCCCTGCGCCGGTGGCACCCAGAACCTGCCGCGTCTTGTCGGTGAAGGCTGGGCCAAGCGCATGATCCTGCTCGGCGAGCGCATCGACGCGGACACCGCCGTGCGCATCGGCGTGGCCGAAGAAAAGGTCGGCAAGGGTGAAGCCAAGGCACTGGCGCTCGAGTGGGCGCGCAAGGCGGCCAAGCAGAGCCCGACCAGCGTGGCGGCCTGCAAGACCCTGGTGCAGACCACCCGCACCGGCACGCATGCCTCCGGTCTGGTGGCCGAGCGCGAAGCCTTCGTGGACCTGTTTGACAGTGCCGACCAGGGCGAGGGCGTGAACGCCTTCCTGGAAAAGCGCGCGCCGCAGTGGAAGAACGCATGAGCACCGCGCCGGTCGCCGACGACGCCCCGGTGCTGTTCGAGGAGCGCAGCGCCGGCAACGGCATGCGCATCGGCATTGCCACGCTGAACGCGCCGCGCACGCTCAACGGCTTCTCGCTGCCGATGGCGCATCTGCTGCATGAGCGGCTGCAGGCGTGGTCTGAAGACGCCGGCATCGCGCTGGTGGTGCTGCAGGGCGCGGGCGAGAAGGCGTTCTGCGCCGGCGGCGACCTGCACAGTCTGTACAAGAGCATGGTGGACTACCGCGCATCGGGCAGTACCGATGTGCGCGACAACACCTATGCGGCGGAATTCTTCGACGTTGAATACCGTGTGGACCATGCCATCCACACCTATCCCAAGCCCATCCTGTGCTGGGGTCATGGCATTGTCATGGGCGGCGGCATCGGGCTGATGTCCGGGGCCAGCCACCGCGTGGTCAGCGAGCGTTCGAAGCTTGCCTTCCCGGAAATCACGGTGGGCCTGTTCCCGGACGTCGGTGGCAGCTGGCTGCTGCCGCGCGTGCCGGGCAAGGGCGGCCTGTTCCTGGCGTTGACCGGGGCCACGCTCAATGCCGGTGACGCGATCTATGCCGGGCTGGCGGACATCCATATTGCCGAAGCGCAGCGCGAAGCCGTGTTCACCGCGCTGTGCGAGGTGCGCTGGAGCGAGGAGGCTGCGCGCAACCACACCCAGTTGACGGCGCTGCTGCAGCAGCACGCCAGCGACGCGGCCACCGGCCCGCTGCTGCGCAACGCCGCCAGCATCGACGCACTCTGTGATGTGTCCGACGTTGAAGCAGCGGTCGCGAACATTGCGGCCCTGCAGACAGACGACCCGTGGCTGCAGGCCGCACAGGCCACGCTGGCCGCGGGTGCTCCCGGCTCGGCGCGGCTGGCGTGGACGCTGCAACAGCGTGCGGACGGGGCCACGCTGGCCGACGTCTATCGTTTCGAATACATCGCCGCGCTGCACTGCGCCGCCCACGGCGACTTCGCCGAAGGCATCCGCGCGCTGCTGGTCGACAAGGACCGCAACCCGCAGTGGCAGCCGCGTACCCTGGCCGAGGCCACGCCGGCCTGGGCGCAGGCCTTCCTTGTTTCGCCCTGGACCGACGCCACGCATCCGCTGGCCGATCTGGGCATTACCGTCCCTGAAAGGAGCCTTGCATGAGCCGTATCGCATTCATTGGGCTGGGCAACATGGGTGGCCCGATGGCCGCCAACCTGGCCAAGGCTGGCCATGCCGTGCGCGTGTTCGACCTGGTACCTGCGGCCGTGCAGGCCGCCGTGGACGCCGGTGCCACCGCCGCGACCTCGGCGCTGGATACGTTGACCGACGCCGAAGTCGTCATCTCCATGCTGCCGGCCAGCCGGCATGTGGAAGGCGTGTACCTGGGCGATGACGGCCTGCTGGCCGACATTCCGGGCGGCGCGCTGGTGATCGACTGCAGCACCATCGCCCCGGCCGTGGCCCGGAAGGTAGCCGAAGCCGCCGCCGCGCGCGGTCTGCAGATGCTGGATGCGCCGGTGTCCGGTGGCACGGCCGGTGCCGCCGCCGGCACGCTGACCTTCATCGTCGGCGGCGAAGAAAGCGCGCTGGAACGCGCCCGCCCGCTGCTGCAGGCCATGGGCAAGAACATCTTCCACGTGGGTGCCAGCGGTGCCGGCCAGGTCGCCAAGCTGTGCAACAACATGGCGCTGGGCGTGATCATGGCCGTGACCGGCGAATCCATCGCCCTCGGCGTGGCACATGGTCTGGACCCGAAGGTGCTGTCGCAGATGATGGCGGTCAGCACCGGCCGCAGCTGGGCCACCGAAGTGTGCAACCCGTGGCCCGGCGTGCTGGAAAATGCGCCGGCTTCGCGCGGCTACAGCGGCGGCTTCGGCAGCGACCTCATGCTCAAGGACATGGGCCTGGCCGTGGAAGCGGCGATGAGCGTAGGTGCCTCCATCCCGCTCGGCGAACTGGCCCGCAACCTGTATTCGATGAACCACCAGGCCGGCCGCGGCAAGCTGGATTTCTCCAGCGTCGTGCAGCTCATCACCAGCGACCGGTAACCGGTCGCTGGTCCGCGCATTCCACCTTATCCCCGCGCCGTTGGCGCACCCCCTTGAAC
>JAEWLO010000377.1 GCA_023457475.1 Pseudomonadota bacterium
GTGGTGCAGCGATCCCACGCACCGCGAGGCCTTCGCCCGTGCCCGCCGACAGTGGGACCAGATCGCCGCCGCCGGTCGTGTGCTGGAGCCGGCCCCCCTGCAGCGCACCGTCGCCGACGAACGACGCCGCTGGAGTCGTCGCGCCTTCCTCGGGGCAGCCATCGCCGCACCGGCCAGCCTGGCCGTGGTGGCGGCATTGCATCCACCGCTGGGCCTGTGGCCATCGGTCACGGCCGTGGCCGCCGACTTCCACACCGGCACCGGCCAGCGCCTGCGCTTACAACCGCTGCCCCACGTGCAGATGGACATGGACACCCGCACCAGCGTGCGCCGCCGCAGCGATGTGGGCGAGGCGACCCTGGAGCTGATGGAGGGCCAGGTCGCCGTACAGAGTCCTGGCACCGCCGGACTCACGCTGTTCGCCGGTCCCGGGCGGATCCTGGCCGACGCCGGTCGCGTGCATTTCGATGTGCGCTGCATTGACGGCCAGGTGCGCGTCACCTGCCTGGCGGGCAACCTGCGCATCGAGCACGCGCAGGGCCGCATGCAGCTTCAGGCCGGCCAGCAGATGCGCTACGACGAACGCATGAGCGGCGTGGTTTCCGACGCGGTCGTGGCCGAGGTTTCCGCCTGGACCAGCGGCATGCTGGTGTTCCGCCGTGCCCCGCTGGCGGAGGTGGTGGAAGAACTCAACCGCTATCGGCGTGGCCGGGTGATGCTGCGCGGCGACCGCCTCGCGCGGGAACCGGTCAGCGGACGCTTCGGCATCGACGATCCGGACGCGGCACTGGAACAGCTGCGGCTCAGCCTGTCGCTGGATATCCGCCGCTTCCCGGGCGGCATCGCAGTACTGGGCTGAGCACCCAACGACAGGGACGGAGAATTCGATGCGAAATGAGTCGGTCGGGTTGGTGGATCTGCGGCGCAATCTATCCGCTTTGCTGGAAACCACCCGTCTGCAGCCGCTGATGGTGCACCGTTACGGCACACCCTGGGCCTATGTGGTGTCCGATGCGCAGTGGCAGCAGCATCGTGTGCAGCTGGAGTTCGATCCGGGCAGCCATCCGCTGGCCCGCCTGCAGCAATTGCAGCGTGCACTGCTGCCGTTGCCGGAGCAGGGCGGACTCTCGCCGGCGGCCTGCGCACGCGCGCTGATCCTGCAGGCCATCTACGGCTTCGAGGACATCGGCGAGCTGCATGAGCACCTGTGCTTCGACCGGCTGCTGCACTGGTTTGTCGACGGTGGCGGTGCCGGTGCCGAACCCTGGCAGGTGCTTGAGCTGCGCGACGCCATCGCCCGGTTCATGGAAGACACGCCGGCGATGGCCGCGCTGTTCCGGTTTCTCGGCCGTGAGGACGTCGTGGACATCGCCGTGGCCTGCGGCGGCCAGCGGCGCGAAACCGGTGCAGTTTTCAAGTCGATGACCGGCCGGTGACGGCATCGCAGGCTGCCGGGGTCCGTCACGTTTCAGCATGTTGCCTGTCGTGATTCGGCGCTGATCCCCGTCTTCCCTAGGTACGGCATGGTGGCATGCCGCAGGCGGAGACGTGCGATGTTGCCTGAAGGACGCCGGGTAAGCATGTTGGATCTGGACCGGCACTTGAGCCAGGTCCTGGAACAGGCGCGGGATGCGCCGGTCTGTGTGCAGCGCTACGGGCATCCGTGGGTCTGGCTGCTGTCGTCCGATGCCTGGTTCCAGGCTACGCGCTGGGCCGCGCTCGATACCCGCGAGCATCCGCTGATGCGCCTGCGCGACACCGTCGATCCACTGCTCGGCGACTGGCCGTCCTCCCTGCTTCCCGTCCACGACACTGAATTGCGGCAATGGCAGCGTGCCGCGCTGCTGGTGGAACTGCGGGCGTTGGACGGATTGCAGCGCCTGCACGACGGGCTGCGCTTCAACGTGCTTTATCGCGACTTTGTCGGCATGGATGAAGCCAGTACCTGGTCCATGAATGAGTGCCGCCTGCTGATCGAGGCGGTGCAGGGCGGCGCGGTGAAGCGCTGCATCGCGGCGGCGCTCGATGCGCTGCCACCCGTATTGGTGAATGCGGCACGCTGCACGCGCAGTGTGGTGCGCATTGCGCTGGACGGCGCACAGCGTTTATCGAATTGACACATGTCGGGCCGAGGATGTGGGCGCGGTCTCTTCCAGGAAGACGAGGGCGAAACGATGGCAGGCAACGTTCGGATCCGCAGTAAACGCCAGCAGGGCTTCAGCCTGCTGGAGATCATGGTGGTGGTGGTGATCATCGGCATTCTCGCCGCGCTGATCGTGCCCCGGTTGATGGACCGGCCCGACCAGGCGCGCGTTGTCGCCGCGCGGCAGGACGTCGCCGCGCTGCTGCAGGCGCTCAAGCTGTACCGGCTCGACAACGGGCGCTATCCCACTGGCGAGCAGGGCCTGCAGGCGCTGGTGAAGCCACCGGCCAACGGTACCGGCATGCCGGCCGGGCCCTATCTGGACCGCCTGCCCAACGACCCGTGGGGCGCGCCTTACCAGTACGCCAATCCCGGCCAGCACGGCGAGATCGATGTGTTCTCCTTCGGAGCCGATGGCAAGGCCGGCGGCGACGCCGGCAATACCGATATCGGTTCCTGGCAGCTCTGAGGTCGCCCCATGCGAGCTGCACGACCACGCGCCCGCCGTTCGCACCGCCGTCAGCGCGGCATGGCGGTGATCGTCGCCATGCTGGTGGTGGCGATCGTGGCGGTGATCGCCTCGGGGCTGGTGCTGCGCCAGTCCACGGCGTTGCGCACGCTGCGTGGCGAGCAGCTGCGGGTGCAGATCGGGATGGCGGTCGATGCGGCCACTGAACGCGCCGCGCAGCAGTTGCGCGACGATGCGGCAGAACAGCTCACCACCGTCGCCGGTGGCGGATGGGCGCGCCCGATCGCGCTGCAGTCGCCGTTGCCGGTACACCTGCAGTTGCACGATGCGCAGGCGGCGTTCAACCTGCGCAACCTGGTCCGCAATGGTCGCGCCGACGCGCATGCGCAGGGCGTGCTGGAACGGATCTGCGCGGCGCGGGGCGTGGCGCCGGTGACCTGCGACCAGGTGCGCGATTTCATGCTGGCCCGCATCAGCGGCAACGGGGCATTGCCGCGCGATGTGCAGGGCGTGCTGGCACTGGCCGCACCCGATGGCGACCCCGGACAACTGCAATCCCTGGCCCACGTGCTGACGCTGCTGCCGCGCGACACGGTGCTCAATGCCAACACCAGCACTGCCGCGCTGCTGGCCGCGGAGCTGCCCGACACGGACGCGTCGCGTCTGCAGGCGTTGCTGGGCGAGCGTGATGCCGGTCGCTACTTGCTCAATCGTGGCGACATCGAGTTCCGCTTGAAGGTGCCACAGGCGCAGATGGTGGAAGCACAGATCGGTATCCACAGCGAATGGTTCCTGGCCGAAGGTACGGTCCAGGTGGATGAAGCACGCGTGCCGTTCCAGGCCTTGATCTGGCGCGAGCACCGCGACCTGGGTGTGCGGGTGCAACGGATGTGGACGAGGATCGGCGCATGAAAGGAGAGTTGCGGTTGCGGTTGCCGGCACTGTCGGCGCTGCACGCCGATGCGGACGTGGCCTGGGCCTGGCTGCAGCGCGGCGAGGTGGTGAGCCACGGCGTGGACACGCTGCGCGTGCTGGGTGGCCGTCATCCGGCCGCGGTGACGCGCGC
Source organism: Pseudomonadota bacterium (assembly GCA_023457475.1). Classification (GTDB taxonomy): domain Bacteria; phylum Pseudomonadota; class Gammaproteobacteria; order Xanthomonadales; family Xanthomonadaceae; genus Stenotrophomonas. The sequence continues at coordinate 3,679 of JAEWLO010000377.1, forward strand.
CTGCCTGGATGTGCGGGACCTGATCCTGCTCGATCTGCTGCTGCCCCCATTGAGCGGGCGTCGGCTGGACGTGGCGATGCAGGCCGAGATCGAGTCGCTGCTGCTGGAAGATGTGGCCGACGTGGCCTTCGCGCACGGCCCGCAGGATCGCGACGGCCGCGTGGCGGTGGCCTGGCTGGGCCGCGATGCGGTACTGCAGGTGGTGGCGGTGTTCGCTACCGTCGGTCTGAAGCTGGAAGGTCTGTATCCAACCCCGTTGCTGATGCCGCTGCACGGCGGTCGACCGACGCTGCAGGTCCACGGCGATCACCTGCTGGTGCGTACCTCGCGCGACCGCGGTTGGGTGCAGTGGCTGGGCGGCGGTACGGCCGGAGCCACGGCAGGACAGTTGCGTACGCGGCTGGGCCAGCAGGATGACGTCGTACCGCGATGGATCGGTACCGTGCCTGTCGGCTGGCCCGGCGAGGACGATGCACCGCCACTGCCGGACGCGCAGCAATGGAGCGGCGTGCTCCCCAGCTGGTCACTGCCGCTGCCTGCCCATGCGCGGCGCACACCGTGGATGGCGATCGGGCTGGGCGTTGCCGCCGCCGTGATGGTGGCCGTTGGCCTGCAGGTGCAGACCTGGCAATGGGCCGCACAGGGCCGCAGCCTGCAGCAGGACATGCAGCAGCAGATGAAGCAGGGTTTCCCGGCGCTGGGGGAGGTCGTGGACCCGGTGGCGCAGGCACGCCGGGCGATCGACGCCGAGGCCGCACGTCCGCAGGCGGTGCCCGACGTCCAGCGACTGACCGCGACCGTCCTGCAGGCCGTGCCGGAGTGGATGGGGGCGGCGGTGCGGATGGAATACCGGCCGGGTGAAGTACAGGTGCAGCTGGACCCCGCGCTGGGGCCGGCCGTCGATGTCACCCGCCTGGAGCGTTGGCAGCAGGCCCTGCAGGCGCACGGGCTGACCCTGGTCGATCGCGGCCACGGCCGCCTGTTGGTCAGCGCGAACGGACCCGGCTGATGGCCCGCGTCCTCGCCCGGGCCCCGGCGGCAGCGGGGCACCGCACTGTCGTCGGCGATCTGCACCGGCGCTGGCAGGGGCTGGCATCGCGTGAACGCGGCATGTTGCTGTTGATGGTGTTCGCCATTGTCGGTGCCGGGTTGTGGGTGGGCTGGTGGGAGCCACTGCAGAAGCAGCGGCAGCACCTGCAGGGTGAGCTGCCGCGTCTGCGCGCCCAGCAGCAGGAACTGGAGCGCCTGCTCGAGAGGCAGCAGCGCCAGCGCAGGGACGCCGTCCTGACCGCGTCGGTGCTGAACGCGCAGTTGCATGCCGTCGGGCTGGACAAGCAGATCACCCTGTCCGAGACGAAGACGCAGTGGCGGCTGGTCGTGCGCGATGCGCCGGCCGACGCGCTCTGGAACTGGCTGCTGCCGGTGCTGGCCGACCCGGCCGTACCGCTGCAGGAACTCACACTGGAACGAACCGGGGATCCCAACATGGCAGCGGCACGGGTGTCAGGCACGATCGTGATGGGACACAAGGCAGGCGACGGTGGCGCACGATGAGTCAACTGCGCGCAGGGATGTGGGCGGCCGCGCTGGTCGTGGTCGTGGCGACCGGGCAGGGCGGCAACATGGCCTACGCGCAGTCTGCGGCGGCGACAGCCGCGGATGAACGCGTGCAGCTCAACCTGGTCGACACCGACGTCGGCGGCGTGCTGCGGATGGCGGCGCGCTTCACCGGCCGGCAGTTCCTGATCGACCCCAAGGTCACCGGCAAGATGACCGTGGTCTCCGATGGGCCGGTCGACCGTGCCCAGGCCTACCAGTTGCTGGTCAGCGCCCTGCGCATGCGTGGCTTCGCCGTGGTCGAGAGCGGTGGCGTATCCCGCGTGGTGCCGCAGGCCGACGCCAAGCTGCTCGGTGGACCGGTGGGCGGCAGTGGGGCCGGTGGCGAAGTCGTCACCCGCACCTTCACCCTGCGCTTCGAAAACGCCACCGCGCTGGTGCCGGTGCTGCGACCGATGATCGCCGCCGACAATCCCATCACCGCTTCGGCGGCCAGCAACAGCCTGGTCATCACCGACTACGCCGACAACCTGGAGCGCATCGCGCGCATCATCGCCAGCCTGGATACGCCCGCCAACATGGACACCGACGTGGTCAAGCTGCAGAAGGGCATCGCGGTGGACGTGGCGGCGATGGTGAGTCCGCTGCTGGAGGCGCAGGGCAACGAGCCCACCCAGAAGGTGGTGGTGATGGCCGACCCGCGCAGCAACAGCGTGCTGCTGCGCTCCAGCAGCCCCGCGCGCACGCGCCTGGCCCGGCAGCTGGTGGAGAAGCTGGATCGCGCCCAGGACGAATCCGGCAACCTGCATGTGGTCTACCTGCGCAACGCGCAGGCGACCGCGCTGGCCAAGGTGCTGCGTGGCGTGGTGGCCGGGCAGACCGACGCGCCACGGGCCAGCGATCCGCTGGCAACCACGGCGGCGGCGGGCGGCACCGGTCCTTCGCAGAACGCGACCGTCCAGCAGACCAGCAGCACGACCGGCAACACGACCGGTGCCAACGGCAGCACCGGTAACGGCTTGCCCGGCTCACAGCGACTGGATGCTGCCGGCAACGGCAACGAGGAGACCGGCTTCAGTCACAACGGCATTTCGGTGCAGCCGGACCCCACCACCAACACGCTGCTGATCTCCGCACCGGAGCCGGTGTACCGCAACCTGCGTCGGGTGATCGACCAGCTCGACCAGCGTCGTGCGCAGGTACTGGTGGAGAGTCTCATCGTGGAGGTCACCCAGGAAGATGCCGCCGAGCTCGGCGTGCAGTGGATGCTGGGCAACGGCCGCACCTTCGGCGGCACCCGCTTCGGCGGCAGTGGCCTCAACGCCAGCGCCAGCACCACGCTGGACGTGCTGGCCAAGGACGGGCTCAACCTGGGAGTGATCGACGGCACCATCAACCTCCCCGGCGTCGGCGAAATCCTCAACCTCAAGGCGCTCGCCAATGCGCTGCAGAGCCGGGGCGGGGCCAACATCCTGTCCACGCCGAACCTGATGACGCTGGACAACGAGAAGGCCAGCATCATGGTCGGCCAGACCGTGCCGTTCGTCAGTGGGCGCTACGTCACCGACGGTGGCGGCGGCAGCAACAACCCGTTCCAGACCATCGAACGCGAGGATGTAGGCCTGAAGCTGCAGGTGCGCCCGCAGATTTCCGAAGGCGGCACGGTCAAGCTGGACATCTACCAGGAAGTCAGCAGCATCGATCCGCAGAGCTCCAACGAGACCCTCGGCATCGTGACCAACAAGCGCGCACTCGATACCAGTGTGCTGCTCGACGACGGTCAGATCATGGTGCTGGGCGGGCTGCTGGAAGACAGCGTCAGCCATGGCCGTGATGCCGTGCCCGGGCTGGGGCGCATTCCGTTGCTGGGTGCGCTGTTCCGCAGCGACAGCCGCAACCGCACCAAGACCAACCTGATGGTGTTCCTGCGTCCGCATGTGGTGCGCGACCCCGCCGCCGGCCAGCGCCTCACCCGCGACCGCTACGACTACATGCGCAACGCGCAGGCCAGCACGCAGCCGGCGCACACCTGGGCCCTGCCGGACATGCAGGCCCCCCAGCTGCCCCCGCAGGACCTGCCCGTGCAGGGCGAGGGCAGCACGCAGGGGCTGCAGGGCAGTGCAGCGCAGAGCTCGACCGCAGCCCTGCATGCGCAGTCCGACAGCACCGTGCAGTTGCTTCAGTTCGCACAGAACCTGGACGCGGCCGCGGCGGCGCAGGCGGTCGCACAGGTGCGTGCCCTCGGTCTGCCGGCCTACGCCGAAGCTACCCCGGGCAGCACGACCCAGCGCGTCCGCGTGCGCGTCCCGCGCGAGCCGGCGAAGCTGGATCCCGCCCTGCAGCAGTTGCGCGCACTGGGCTTCACGCCGGAACTGGTGATCGGACCGTGAGCGCCATGCACGAACTGCCGCCGCTGCCGTTCGCCTGGGCGCGCGCGCAGAACGTGCTGCTGACCGTGCAGGGCGAGGAGCGCGTGCTGCTGGGCACCTCCGCCACCCCGGCCTGGGCCGTGGCGGAGCTGCGTCGTCGCTATGGTGCCTTGCGCTTCGAAGTGATCGACGACACTGCCTGGCAGCAACGGCTGGGCGAGCAGTACCGCGACGGGGGTGATGCCGCCGCGCTCGTCGGTGCCGCCCAAAGCGAGGTCGACCTCGATCGGCTGATGCAGGACATGCCCGAGGTCACCGATCTGCTCGACGCGCAGGACGACGCGCCGGTGATCCGCATGATCAATGCGCTGCTGGCACAGGCTGCGCGCGACGGGGCCAGCGACCTGCATATCGAACCGTTCGAGACCCATTCGGTGGTGCGCTACCGGGTGGACGGCACCCTGCGCGACATGGTGCAGCCGCGTCGCGCGCTGCACGCCGCGCTGGTCTCGCGCATCAAGATCATGGCGCACCTGGACATTGCCGAGAAGCGCCTGCCGCAGGACGGCCGCATCGCCATCCGCGTGGGCGGGCGACCACTGGATATCCGTGTCTCCACCGTGCCCACCGGCCACGGCGAGCGTGCGGTGCTGCGTCTGCTGGAAAAGGACGCCGGCCGCCTGCAACTGCAGCGGCTGGGCATGGCCGACGATACCCTGGCCACGTTCACCGGCTTGATCCGCCAACCGCACGGCATCGTGCTGGTCACCGGCCCGACCGGCAGCGGCAAGACCACCTCGCTCTATGCGGCGCTCGGTCAGCTCGACAGCAACACCGCCAACATCCTCACCGTGGAAGACCCGGTGGAGTATGACTTCGCCGGCATCGGCCAGATCCAGGTCAACGCGCGCATCGGCATGACCTTTGCCACCGCCCTGCGCGCGATCCTGCGCCAGGATCCGGACACCATCATGATCGGTGAGATCCGCGACCTGGAAACCGCGCAGATTGCCGTGCAGTCCTCGCTGACCGGTCACGGCGTACTGGCCTCGCTGCACACCAACGACGCCATTTCGGCGGTGACTCGTCTTGCCGACATGGGCGTCGAACCGTTCCTGCTGGCCTCGTCCTTGCGCGGCGTGCTTGCGCAGCGGCTGGTGCGTCGCCTTTGCGCGCATTGCCGAAAGCAGGGCGTGGACGCGCACGGCCAGCCGGAGTGGCGCGCAGTGGGCTGCGCGGCCTGCGCGAACAGCGGCTACAAGGGGCGCACCGGCATCCATGAGTTGTTCGTGGTGGACGACCGCGTTCGTGCACTGATCCATGAAGGGCAGGGCGAACCGGCGCTGCGCGAAGCCGCGCGCGTGGCCGGCATGCGCACGCTGCGCGAGGACGGCATGCGCTGGGTCGCCCAGGGCATCACCACGCGCGAGGAGATCCTGCGCGTCACCGGCGACGACTGAGAGCCCACCGATGCCCCAGTTCGACTACCACGCGGTCAACGCCAGCGGCAGTACCGAAAAGGGACGACTGGATGCCGACAGTCCCAAAGGCGCGCGCCAGCTGTTGCGCGGGCGCGGCCTGACGCCCGTGGAGCTGCGGGCGGTCAGCGCCAACGCCGGGCAATGGCGGCGGCGCGCGCTCAGCTCCACCGAGCTCGCGTGGGCCACGCGCCAGCTTTCCAGCCTGCTGGCCGCGCGCCTTCCTCTGGAAGCCGCGCTCAGCGCGGTGATTGAACAAGCCGAGCAGGCGCATGTCGTGCAGGCGTTGACCGCAGTCCGCACCGACGTACGCAGCGGTCAACGACTCACCGTGGCGCTGGCCGCCCGTCCGCGCGACTTCCCGCCCATCTACCGCGCGCTGGTCGGTGCCGGCGAAGACTCCGGCGATCTGGGGCGGGTGATGGAGCGGCTGGCCGACTACATCGAAGAGCGCAACGCGCTGCAGGCCAAGGTCATCACCGCGTTCATCTATCCCGGTGCGATCAGCCTGGTTTCGGTGGCGATCGTGATCTTCCTGCTCAGCTATGTGGTGCCGCAGGTGGTCACGGCCTTCGTACAGGCACGCCAGACCTTGCCGCTGTTGACGCGGGTGATGCTGGACGCCAGTGCCTTCACCCGCGAGTGGGGCATATGGGTGGGGTTGGGCGTGGGTGCCTTGGTCGTCGCGTGGCGCATGGCCCTGCGCCGGCCCGACCTCCGGCTTGGGTGGGACAAGGGCATGCTGCGCGTGCCGATGGTGGGGCGCTTTCTCATCGGTGTGAACAGCGCCCGCTTCGCCTCGACGTTGGCCATCCTCATCGACGCCGGCGTGCCGTTGCTCCGCGCGCTGGATGCAGCACGGCAGACGTTGGGCAACGCGTTCCTCGCACGCTGCGCGGATGACGTCGCCTCGCGGGTGCGCGAAGGCGCGGCGCTGGGGGCGGCGTTGAAGGTGCAGAAGGTGTTCCCCCCGATTCTCGTGCACCTTGTCGCCAGCGGTGAGAAGACAGGTTCACTTGCCCCGCTGCTCGAGCGCGCAGCACAGACCATTTCACGCGAGATCGAACGCCGTGCCATGGCGCTGACGGCGTTGCTGGAGCCGGCGATGATCCTGGTGATGGGCGGCGTGGTGCTCACCATCGTGCTTGCGGTGCTGATGCCGATCATGGAAATGAATCAGCTGGTCAACTGAATGCATTGAAGCGTGATGCACGTTTTCATTCGTGGGAACTTCCACACCTTTCTCCAGAGTATTACAGCGAGTTCCACACCTTTCTTAAGCGCACTGTCATCCGCGAAGCCGAGCATCACTCCCGTCGCCGCAGCGCGGACTGGGAGGTCCCCGGGCGGCAGCAGGTGCAGGTGTTGTTCCTCCCTCGGTGTTTCAACTTCGTAGTAGAACCCTTCTGGAGAAGACCATGAACAAGTACAAGATCCTCGCCGCGGTGGTTGCCACCGCTCTGATGTCGGTTGCCGGCGTCGCCTCGGCCCAGGTGGCCGTCAAGGGTGGCGGCGCGTCGCTGCCGGCTGACCTGTACAAGGGCTCGACCGACAGCATCCTGCCGTCGAACTTCAGCTACGCCGTGACCGGCTCGGGCACCGGCAAGACCGCCTTCCTGACCAACAATTCGGCGCTGTTCAACACCACCGGTACCGTGCACTTCGCCGGTAGCGATTCGGTCCTCAGCTCCACCGAAATCGCCAACTACAACGCCAACTTCCGCCCCACCTACGGTCCGCTCCTGCAGTTCCCGTCGGTGGCGACCTCGGTCACCATTCCGTTCAACAAGGCCGGTGAAGCGCTGAACATTTCCGACGCCAACCTGTGCGGCATCTTCGCCGGCACCATCACCACCTGGGAAGGCGTGGAAAACAGCGGTCGTACCGGCGACATCCAGGTCGTCTACCGTCCGGAAAGCAGCGGCACCAGCGAGCTGCTGACCCGCTTCCTGAGCACCATGTGCGTCGCCCATCCGATCGCGACCAGCACCCTGAAGGACGAAGTGTTCTCGGTGCAGTCGACGTTCGCCAACCTGTTCGACGGCAATGTCGTTCCGGCCAACTTCGTGGCCGCACCGGCCACCGGCGGTACCTCGCTGTACACCGCTGTGTACGCGCAGGAAGGCCGTATCGGCTACGTGGGTCCGGACGTGATCCCGGACCTGAATGACGCCACCAAGGTTGCCAAGCTGCGCGACAAGTCGCCGAGCGAAGTCAATGTCAGCCAGACCCTCGACCTGATCGCTCCGCCGAGCACTGCTGCTGACCTGGCCGATCCGTCCAAGTGGGTGCCGGTGTTCACCAACCCGTCCGAAGGCTACCCGATCGCCGGTTACACCAACTTCGACATCGGCCAGTGCTACAAGGCGGTCGCAGTGACCAACCAGCTGCGCTTCTTCCTCACCGCGCACTACAACCTCGGCGCAACCGGTACCAATGACACGGCCGTCCGTGCTCACGGTTTCATCCCGCTGACCCGCACCTGGCGCGAAGCCATCTACAACAACTTCGTAAATTCTGCCTCGCTGAACAGCTTGGGCAATGCCCAGACCTGCGGCACTTCGGGTCGTCCGGTGTAACGGATCCGCGTGACGGATCGATGCTTGAGGGTGCCGGCAGCAATGCCGGCACCCTTTTCATTTAACGGTCTACGAACACGCCTGTCGGCTTTGTGCCATCCCCACCGTCTAACAGGTGCATGGCCCTGTCCTGAGCGGCCATACCCATTCAGCAACCGCCTGTCCGGGCGGGCCATCCGGTTGAGGTTTCAATGTCGCACCTGCATTCGACCGCCGAGCGCGGTACCGCTTTCCGCCGTACCCTTGGCACTCACCCGATGGCATGGGCCATTGCCGTAGCATTGGGCTCCATGACGGTGCCGGCAGCGGCACAGCAGGCCTTCAGCCCGGCCTGGTTTGCCGACAAAGGGGCCGCGCAGGCCGGTGCGGCGCAGAGTGGCCGGATGCCTAACGGGGCACCGGTCAATTTCGGCCAGCCCACGCAGCAGCAGGAAGCGGCCCGGCAGAAGCTGCAGCAGTCCATTGAAAATCTGGGCAGTGCGGCCCAGGCCATCGCTCTACAGCAGCGGATGCAGGAGCAGGCCCGCCAGAGCTTGCGGAATGCGGGCTACCTCGTCGTGGACGGACTTGGTGAAGGCGGTCTGCAGGTTGACGAGAACCCGCTGACCCGAGGATGGCTGAACGCGCGCGAGGCCATCCAGCGCGCCGGGGCGGACGGCAAGGTCGAAGTCAGCAGCGAGCAGACCGCCGACAAGGCGATCCTGAACTGGGAAACGTTCAACATCGGCGCGAACACGACGCTGAGCTTTGGTCAGAATGCTGACTGGGCCGTGCTCAACCGCGTCAACGATCCCAATGCCCGTCCCAGCCAGATTCTGGGCCAGTTGAAAGCCCCGGGCAGCGTGTTCGTCGCCAACCGCAACGGGGTGGTGTTCGGCAACAACAGCCAGGTGAACGTACGCAACCTCGTTGCGGCTGCGGCGAGGATCAGCGACACCCAGTTCAAGGACAATGGGCTGTACAGTGCGGACAACAACACGGCTGCCCTGACCGATGCCTTCGGCGACGTGGTGGTGGAGCGCGGTGCACGCATCGCCACGCAGGAGCCGTCGACGGCGACCCGCGGCGGCGGCTACGTGCTGCTGGCCGGTCACAGCGTGGAAAACGCGGGTCAGATCGACACGGTCAAGGGCCAGACGCAGCTGGCGGCGGGCGATTCCTTCGTGATCCGCAGAGGTGTCGGCACGGCGCAGAACGCCGCTTCCACCACACGAGGAAATGAAGTCGCGCCGCGCTTCATCACCGGCAGCACGGCCGGGCAGGTCACCAATACGGGTCTGATCCAGGCCCGTGAAGGCGATGTCACCCTTGCCGGACGCACGGTCGAACAGGCCGGCGTTGCCGTGGCCACCACCACCGTCAACCAGCGCGGCACCGTACATCTGTTGAATGCCATCAGCGACCGCTCCGGTTCGGTCACGCTCGCGGAAGATTCCACCACCGCCGTGCTGATCGAGGATGACGGCAAAACCACGGTGCTGGACAGCCAGCGCGATGCATTGATCGCCGAATCCGCCGTGCAGGACCCGTTGCGGGCCACCAGCAGCAGCGGCACATTCGACAACCTGTCGCGCATGAACGACCGACGTGACCAGTCGCGCATCGAGATCGTCTCCGGCGGTAATGTCGCCTTCGAAGGGCAGTCGTTGACCTTGGCCACGGGCGGCCAGGTCGTGGTGGATGCGGCCGGTCGCAGCTTCCTGGCCGAAGGCGCGCGCGTGGACGTTTCCGGTGCGACCGGCGTCCAGGTGGCGATGGAGAGCAACAACGTCAAGATCAACGTGCAGGGCAACGAGCTGCGTGATTCACCGGACAACCGCGACAGCGGCAAGCTCAACAGCCTGAACAACAACGAAGCCTGGATCGACCGTCGTCAGCTGATCCACGTCGCGGCCGGAACCGGCGGCTACGAAGCGGATCGCTGGTATGCCGCCGGGGGGCTGCTGGAAGTGGGTGGCTATCTGGGAACCCAGGCGCACTCCATCGGCGAATGGGCCGCACAGGGCGGCAGCGTGCTGCTGGGCGGCAACGAGGTGGTCACCCAGGCCGGATCACGCATCAATCTGGCCGGCGGCACGCTGGATGTGGCCACCGGCACCATCCGCCAGACCTGGCTGCGCGGCAACGACGGTCAGCTGTATCGGCTGGACGACGCGCCGGCGGCAATGGTATTCGCTGGGCTCTACCGCGGCTTCGAGAATGAGCACGCGCGCTGGGGTGTTACCGAAGCCTTCCGCAGTCCGCTGATCGCCAGCGAATCCCGCGTCGAGAATGGCTACACCGTTGGCCGCGACGCCGGCCAGCTCAAGGTGTCCGCGCCCACCGTGGTGCTGGAAGGCGACATCGACACCAGCACCTTCCAGGGCGTCCGCCAGGATCGGGGCCCCGATGTCGACGTAGACGGCTACGGCCAGGCGCAGACCGCCGTGGCGCGCAACGCTGCGCTGCTGCTCGGCAGCTACAGCGCGCTGGGCCGTGACGGCACCTTCGCCACCGACGTGCGTATCGGCGACAGCGTTGCCTCGGCTGCCGTCGCGGATCTTGCCTCCCCGCTGGACGCCTCGCGCCGCAATACGTTCTGGATGGACGCCGATACCCTCAGCGCGCAGCAGTGGGGACGGCTGGACCTTCTGACGTCCGGGTCGGTCAGCATCGACGGTGCGTTGCGCCTGCAGGATGGTGGCGCGCTGGCGTTCACGGCCGCGAAGGTGCAGCTCAACGGGGTGATCACCGCGCATGGTGGCTCGCTGTACGCGGGCAATGTGATGACCGTGCTGGGAACACCGCAGGCGCTGCTGCGCGATGGTCGGGGCGAGGTGGCATTGGGCGAAAGCGCCCTTGTCGACCTGTCAGGCACCTGGACCAATCTGTATGTGGATGCCGCTGCGGCGAACCGGTCGGCGTGGTCCGATGGCGGCAGCATTCAGCTGGAAAGCAGCCACGATGTCGTGCTGGCGGACGCGACCCGGATCCGGCTGGACGCCGGCGGCAGCGTGGACACGCACGGTGATGTGTCCGTTGGCAAGGGCGGAAGCGCGCAGCTGCGCGCGGATGATGGTCGTGTCACCAGCGATGGCTCGGGCCGTGTACGTCTGGGCGAGGGCGTCCGTTTCAGTGCATTGGGCGGTACCGGCAGCGGCACGTTCGCGCTGGAGACCGGCGGCAATGCACGCCTCGGCCAAGACGCAACCGAAGCCGCTGTGGCGGTGGATGCATCGGTATTCTCCAGCGGGTTCGCTTCCTACGACATCAACGGACATGCCGGACTGGCGCTGGCCGACGGGACGCAGCTGTCCGTGGTCCGCCCGGTGCTGAGGGCAACTACGAGTGCGTTGACCGCAACGGACAGCGCCTCTGCACTGGAAGCCTGGCTGGCACCGCTGTATCAGGCCGATCCTGCATCCGGTGGAGTCACTCAACGTAAGGGTGCCAGCCTGACCCTGCGCTCGGAACGCGCCTTCCAGGGCGGGAGTCTGGTGGTGGGAGAGGGCGCGCTGGTCGAGGTGGACAGTGGGCAGTCCATCACCCTGCGGGCCGCTGGCGACATCACGGTCGATGGCACCCTGCGCGCGCACGGCGGCACCATCGCGCTGGAAGAAGTTCGCAATCCGCTGGCGCTGTTCGGCGGGGCGGCGGGAACGCGGACATGGCGTCTGGGCGATACCGCCTTGCTCGATGCCAGTGCTGACAGCTTCGTGCAGACCGATGCCGGCGGCCGTCGCCAGGGCATCGTGCATGACGGCGGGCAGATCACGCTGGGCGGCGACCTGGATTGGGAAGCGCGTAACGCGTTGGTCGATCCCGTCGAGGCGTTCGTGGTCATCGACAAGGGAGCGCGGCTGGATGCCTCCGGCACCACGGCGCGACTGGACGTACAGGGGCGGGGCGAGCAGCAGGTCGATACCGATGGTGGACGTATCGTCGTTCGCTCGGCCGACGCACTCTATCTGGAGGGCACGCTGGTGGCAGCTGCCGGTGGCAGCCAGGCTGAAGGCGGCACCCTGGGCGTCGCATTTGGCGGGGCCACCTATGCCAGCAATGCAGCAGACGACCTGCTGGTCGCGCGCCAGCTGCAACTCGGCACCCAGCACGAGTCCAGCAGCGATCCGGCCAACCCGGCGCGGGGGCACGGCTATCTGAGTACGCAGCAGATCCAGGCGGGTGGATTCGACCACCTCTCCCTGTTCGGCGACGTGCGTGCGTCCGAAGACCTGACGCTTGCCATGGGCGGCAGTCTGCGCATTCATGGAAGCCTGGGCATGACAGCGGATGCGCCGGAGCAGAGCGCGCTTTCCCTTGCCGCGCCCTATCTGAAGCTCGCGCAGGCGACGTGGCGACCGATTACCGGAGAGAATCTGAAGCGACCCGCCACACCGGAGCTGGCCGCCGAGGCGGGACACACGCTCAGGGCCGATGCCGACCTGATCGACATCCGTGACATCGTCAATCTTGAAGGCTTCGACCAGGTCGAACTGCGCAGCCGCGGCGACATCCGTCTCCAGACTGCCAATAACGTCGGTAGCGCCAATGGCTACACCCAGCTGGCAGCGCCCTCCCTGCTCGACATCACCGCCGCACAGATCTATCCCACCACCGGCGCGCGTGCCGGTATTGGCGCTGGCTTGCTGCCGACCTCCATCGGTAGCGCAGGAAACTTGAGGTGGGGTAATGCAGATGCCCGACTGCGCATCGACCGTACCGAAGGCACGACGGCGAGCGTGCCGCAGTCGGTGTTCGGCACGCTGGACCTCATTGCACCCACCCTCGAGCAGGGCGGCGTGGTGCGCGCACCGCTGGGAGCACTGCTGCTGGGCGGATTAGACGCCCAGAGCAAGGGGGGCACGGTGACACTGCTACCCGGCAGCATCGCCTCCACCAGCGCGGCAGGACTGTCGCTGCCCTACGGCGGAACCGTGGACGGACTGCAGTGGTACGTGAACGGCACGCAGACCACGCCCCAGAACATCGGCGGAAGCGTGGGTGCCAATGGTGTGCCCATCGGCATTACCTTCAACGCGCGGCAGACGGTCGTCCAGGAGCAGGCGCTGCTGGACATGTCCGGAGGCGGCACATTGACCGGTTCCGGGTATGTGAGTGGCCGCGGCGGGTCGGTGGACATCCTGCGTGCGCCGTTGGCGGATGCCAATCCCGCATATGCATTCAGTGATCCGGACAGTGCGGTCTACGCCATCGTGCCGGGCTACAGCGGCAGCGTTGCTCCAGTAGACATGGGGCAGGGCAGCACCGACCCGGCACTGGGGCAGCGCATCGTGGTGCCTGCCGGCGTGCCTGGCCTCGCGGCTGGCACCTACACGCTGATGCCGGCTGTTTACGCACTGCAGCCGGGCGCATTCCGCGTGGAGCTGGGGGCGACCGGCACGACCGGTCTCGGCAGCGCGGTGGCCACCGGCACCGGCTCCTGGCGTGTGTCGGGGCAGCAAGGCAGCGGCATGGCTGGCAACCTCTCGCCGTTGCTGACGGACCTGTTGATCACGCCGGCCGACGTCGTCCGTCGGCATTCCGGCTACAACGAAACGGGCTACAACAGCTTCATCGCCAGCGATGCGGACCGGCGCGGTCTGCCACGCGGCATGCAGACCGTCGACGCCGGGCGGCTCAAGCTCGCGTTGAGCAACGACGCAGGACGTGATGGCGCGACGGCGCTGCAGGTCGCAGGCAGCGCGGACTTTGCGGCGGCGGTAGGCAGTGCCGGGTACGGTGGCAGCGTCATCGTGTCCGCCCACGGCAGCCTGGACAT
>JAEWLO010000378.1 GCA_023457475.1 Pseudomonadota bacterium
GCGTGGCTGCGGGAGTCAGCGAGCGAAGTTCAGCCACACAGGGCGTGGCTCGACGCGACGGAACGGATCGCGGCGACGAGGGCATCCATCTGGGTGGGGGTGCTGAAGATGCCGGGGGTGGCGCGCAGGCAGGCTCCTGACACAAGGCCGGCACGGGGCACCACGAACACGCCGGACTGGCGGAGCATGCGTTCGGCGGTAGCGGTGTTGGCGGCCATGCTGGTTTCGCCGCGCAGGCGGAAGCCGGCGATGGCGCTGGACAGCCGAGGATCGGGTGAAGCCAGCAGTTGGATCCGCTCGTCGTCGCGCAGGGCCTCCACCCAGCGGTTACGCAGGTGCAGCAGACGGGCGCGCTTGTTGGCTACACCAATGTGCTGATGCAGATCGAGCGCGGTCGGCAATGCCATCACCGCCGCGAAATTCAGGGTGCCGGTGTGGACGCGGGTATCGATGTCGTCACGGTCGGCCTCGCCCATGTACGGGTCGAGGTCCTGCACGCGGCCCTTGCGCACGTAGATCGCGCCCAGCCCAACCGCACCGCCGAACCATTTGTGCAGGTTGATGCCAACAAAATCGCAGCCGAGCTCGCGCAATGGCGTATCGACCTGACCGATGCCATGCGCGGCGTCCAGCGCTACATCCACGCCGGCCGCGCGCGCCATCGCGCTGATCTCTGCCACCGGCAGCAGCATGCCGTTGCGGTGATTGACCTGGGTAAGGAGGAGCAGGCGCGTGCGCGGATGCGCGGCGAGCGCTTTCCGGTAAGTCTCCACGATGTTGTCGTGGTCGAACGGCTCCGGCAGCGCGATGCGCACCGGGGTCACGCCGCGCCGTGCCTGCAGCCACTGCATGGCACTGATCATGCTGTCGTAGTCGGTATCCGCGTACATCACGGTATCGCCGGGCGACAGGCCGCGGAAGCTGCCGATCAGGATCTGCATGGCTTCGGTGGCACCGCGGGTGAGCGCGATCTCCTCCGCGCCCACGCCCAGTACCTGCGCCAGCTGCGCACGTGCCTGCGCGAGCAGCGGCGGAAACGCGCGGCGCCCGAACCAGGCATTACCCTCGTTTACCACGCCCGTGGCGCGCTGGTAGGCCTGCAGCACCGGACGCGCCATCGCCCCCCAGTAGCCGTTGTCCAGCATGACCACCTCGTCGGTGAGGTCATACAGCCCCTGCACGTGCTGCCACCACGCCTCATCGCCCGCACGTTCGGCCGGACTGCGGCCGTCATCTCCCGGCAGTGCCAGGGATTCAACGGCGGGAAGATCGGTGGCATCGAAGGTCATCGAATCAGCGCTCTGTACGCGGGGGCAGCACGATGCGCGCTACCTCGAACCCGTTTGAATCGCAGCGTACACCGCAGCGGGCTACACCGGCCCCGCACGCACTGCATCACATGACAACCGTGATCGATCGCTTGAATAACGAAATGATAATGACTATCATTCACTGATCGGTGCACGCCCAGCCCGTCGGTTCATGAAAACGCTTCCGGTGTTTTCTCCGTCCCGCCCCGCGTCCATCTTCCGCGTTCGATTCTGCTGCCGTGCCTGCCGAAGGCCGCACTGCCGTGGGCGGACATGACTGGCCGGGACCGCAATGGACTGCCCGCCGCCCACTGCTTCTGGACCTGTTGAAATGACTGCTGCCGCTTCACCGCTGACCCGCCCTTCCGTGCTGAGCCTGGCATTGCTCGCCGCCCTCGCCTCCGCTGCCGCCACCGCGCACGCGGACGACGCCCCGGTCGATGCGACCACGCTGGATGCCATCAAGGTCACCGCCGAAGGCGACATCCCCACTTCGTATACGGTGAAGCAGGCGCGCACGGCCACCAAGCTGGATCTGTCGCTGCGCCACACCCCGCAGTCGGTCACGGTGGTGACCCGTCAGCGGCTGGATGACATGGGCCTGTTCGCGCTGTCCGACGTGATGGCACAGGTGACCGGCGTGCACGTGGCGGTGACCGACAGCGAGCGCATCAACTACATCTCGCGCGGCTACAACATCAACAACTTCCAGATCGACGGCATGCTCAACACCTTCGGCGGGTCGATCAAGACCAACACCGACAGTGTGATCTACGAGCGCATCGAAGTGGTCCGCGGGGCCACCGGCCTGACGACGGGTGCCGGCGATCCGTCGGGCACCATCAACATGGTGCGCAAGCGCCCGACCGACGAATTCGCGATGGGGGCGAATCTGGTCCTGGGCCGCTGGAACAACCAGCGTCTGGAAGCGGACATCGGCGGTCCTGTAGCCCTGGACGGCCGCGTGCGCGCCCGCGTGGTGGCCGCCAAGCAGCAGAGCGATTCGTTCCGCGACGAGTACCAGCTGGACAAGGACGTGTTCTACGGCATCGTGCAGGCCGATGTGACCGACAGCACCCTGCTGGAAGTGGGCTACGAGTACCAGTCGCCGGAAACCACCGGCGTCACCTGGGGCGTGGTGCCGTACTGGGGCAGCGATGGCCGCCCGGCCAACCTGCCGCGCTCGACCAATCTGTCGGCACGCTGGAGCAGCTGGCCGATCGTGGAGAAAACCACCTTCGCGCGCCTGGAACAGCAGCTCGGCAACGGCTGGGCACTCAAGGCCAGCGCGACCCGCGCCAAGCGCGAGACCGATGGCAGCGTGTGGTACGGCGCGCAGGGCTATCCCGCCCCGGACGGCACCGGCGTGGTCGCCTACATCAGTCACTTCGCCGAGAACAGCGAGATGAAGGTGTTCGACCTCAACGTCGGCGGCACCTTCCAGCTCTTCGGGCAGGAGCATGAGCTGGTGGCCGGCGTCGGTGAGTCGACGCGCGACAGCAAGGTGCCGCGCATCCGCATTCCCGCCTACCCGGACAGCTATGCGCAGGTGCCGGACTGGCGCGACTGGAACGGCCAGGTGGCCGAACTGCCGATCGAGCGGATGGGCGACCTGTCTTCGGAGAACGAGCTGCGCCAACGCGCGGCCTATGTGGCCGCACGTCTGCAGCTGGCCGACCCCCTGCTGGCGGTACTCGGTGCGCGCTACGGCAGCTGGGAAACCCGCACCTGGGCCTACACCTACGACGCGGCCGGCAACCGCACCGGTGCCCGTCGCGGCGGCTACAGGCCGGACGATTCGCTCACCCCCTATCTGGGCGTGATCTACGACTTCGCCGACCGCTACAGCGCCTATGTGAGCTACACCGACATCTTCCAGCCGCAGGAATACCGCGACCGCAACAACGACTACCTGGAACCGGTCGTCGGCGACATGTGGGAAGCCGGATTGAAGGCGGAGTTCTTCGGCGGTCGTCTGAACACCTCGGCCGCGGTGTTCAAGGGCGAGAAGGACAACGTGGCGGAGATCGATGATTCGGTGCCGCCGAACTCGCTGCCCGACGGCAGCACCGCCTACCGCTCCACCGGCAAAGGCAACAAGGTCAAGGGCTGGGAAGTGGAAGCCCAGGGCAGCCTGACCGAAAACTGGAATCTGTCGGCCGGTTTCGCCCACACCACCATCCGCAATGCGGCCGGCGTGGCGCAGAACACCACCAATCCGGTGGATACCTTCCGCCTGACCACCAGCTGGCGGCCGAGCGGTGCCTGGAACCGCCTGTCGCTGGGCGGCGGGGTGACCTGGCAGAGCGCGATCTACCGCAACTCCACCCGGCCGGCGGCGGACTACGCCACCAGTGGCCGGACCGAGTCGGCCCGCATTACCCAGGACGCGTTCGCGCTGGTCAATGCGTTTGCCGGCTACCGCTTCAACGACAACCTCTCGGCCCAGCTGAACATCAACAACCTGCTGGACAAGAAGTATTACAACAACGTCGGTTTCTACAACGGCGTGTATTGGGGCGAACCGCGCAACGTGACCGTGAGCCTGCGCTGGGCGCTCTGACTGCTTCACCGTTCTCCAGGGATACCGCTGCGCCAAACAGCGGCTGGGCCACGGATGGCCACCCTTTTCCCGTCACCGGCTGCAGCCGGTGATGCCCGTTGATCGACCGACTTCGCAGGTTCCCGTGGACAGCACGCCCAACGCCAGCTGGTACACCCCCATCGGCCATTTCCTCGCCCGCCCCTGGCTGGGCGTTCTCTCGCGCAGCCTGGCCGCCATTTTCGGCGGCTATGCGCTGGCCGCGACCTGCTCGATGTTCTTTGCCGTGGCCTTGCCCGGGGCCCGTTCGCAGGCGGTGCTGACCGGCATGCTGGTGGGCATCGTGCTGTGCGCCTGCGCAGCCTTGTGGGCGTTCGCCACCCGCACTGCCCTGCGCGCGTGGGTGGGGATCGCGCTGCCCACCGCCGTGTTCTGGCTGGGCACGCTGATCCTGGAGGCACGCGCATGAAGAACGGATTCCGCCAGTCAATGGCCTGGCTGCACACCTGGACCGGCCTGCTGGTCGGCTGGCTGCTGCTGTTGATCTTCATGGCCGGCACGGCCAGCTACTACCGCGACGAGATCAGCCGCTGGATGCGCCCGGAGCTGCCGCGCAGCACGGTGAGCGCCGACGTGGCGGCAGAGCGTGCACTGACCTTCCTTCAGCAGAAAGCTCCGCAGGCCGAGTCCTGGAACGTGACCCTGCCCAGTCCGCGCAATCCGGCCATGCGCATGTTCTGGCGCAATCCCGAATCGATGGTGAAGCCCCCGGTCGAGGGCGAACGTCGCCGGCGCGGTGGTGGCCGTTTCGGTGATGCCACGGTGGACCCCAACAGCGGCCAGGAAGTGAGCGCACGCGAGACCCGCGGCGGCGACTTCTTCTACCGCCTGCATTTCGACCTGCACTACATCCCGGTGCTGTGGGCGCGCTACCTGGTGGGCTTCTGCGCGATGTTCATGCTGGTGGCGATCATCACCGGGGTGATCACGCACAAGAAGATCTTCACCGACTTCTTCACCTTCCGGAAGGACAAGGGCCTGCGTTCGTGGCTGGACTTCCACAACGTCAGCGCGGTGATGGCCCTGCCCTACCACGCGATGATCACCTATACCGGCATCGTCACCCTGATGTTCATGTATCTGCCGTGGGGCATGCAGAAGGCGTACCCGAACGATGAGGCCACGTTCTACAGCGAGGCCTTCGCCCGTCTGGCCGACGTCGAGGGCCCGGGCGAAGGGAGCGCCGACGCGGTGCCGCTGCAGCAGCTGCTCGACAGCGCGCGGCGCGAGTGGAACGGTGCCGACGTAAGCGGCTTCACCGTGTTCCGTCCGGGTGCGGCCAACGCCGTGGTGGATGTGTACCAGCGTGATGGCCGTCGCCTCTCCAGCGACGCACCCGCGCTGCGTTTCAATGCGGTGACCGGTGCGCTGATCGAAGCCAGCCCGGTGCCGGGCGGAGCCACGCAGACCCGCGGCGTGATGTACGGGCTGCACCTGGCGCACTTCGCGGACTGGGGCCTGCGTGCACTTTTCTTCCTGTCCGGCCTTGTTGGCTGTCTGATGGTGGCCAGCGGCGTGGTGCTGTGGGCGGTGAAGGAGCGGCCCAAGCACGCCAAGAGCGGAAAAACCGGATTTGGCCTGCGCCTGGTGGATGCGCTCAACATCGGCGCGGTGGCCGGCCTGCCCATCGCCTTCGCCGCCTATTTCTGGGGCAACCGGCTGCTGCCCCTCGCCCTGGCCGAGCGACCGGCCGCCGAGGCCAGCGTGTTCTTCTACGCCTGGGGCGCGGCCCTGCTGGCCGCCTTCGTCTGGCCGAAACGCATGATGTGGGCGTGGCAGCTGTATCTGGGCGCGGCCCTGTTCGCACTGATTCCGGTGGTCAACGCACTCACTACGCACGCACACCTGGGGGTTACCCTACTTACCGGGGACTGGGTGCTGGCCGGCTTCGACCTGATGATGCTCGCCTTCGGTGCCATGCTGGCGTACTCCGGCCTGCGCATGCAGCGCTGGCAGCCCCCGCGCAGTGCGGCGGAGAAGAAGAAGCGTCAGGCGGCAGCGGCGGCGGCGAAACCGGCGGAGGCCAGCGCATGATGCTGCTCGCCACGACCATCAGTTTCGCCGCGTTTACGGCCTTGTCGCTGGCGATGGAAAAGCACCAGCTGGACCTGCACGGCAAGGCGGCGGCAACGGCCACCGTGCGCACGCGCTGGCGCGTGCTGGGTTGGGCGCTGCTGTGCGTGTCATTTGCGCTGAGCGTGGTTGACCACGGCTGGGCCGCCGGCCCCGTGCTGTGGCTGGGCACGTTGACCATTGCCGGGTTGCCGATTGCATTCGGGTTGTACCCGTGGCGCCAGCGGTGGTTGAAGCCGCTGGCGTGTGGATTGCCGGTGGTGGGGCTGGTGGCCGCGGTGATGTAACCGGCGATCGTGCTCTACCGTAGAGCCGGGCTTGCCCGGCTGGGATTTACCGGTACAGCTTCAGCGGGGCAAGCCCCGCTCTACTTCAGCGGGGCAAGCCCCGCTCTACGTCAACGGCCGCCGGCAATGGCACGGCACATTACTTCACGCGCCGTAGCGCGTGATTTCCCAGGCGCGGTGGATGCGCGGGTTGCGTTCGAAGTCCTCACCGATGGTCTCGGCGGAAATTTCGCGGCATTCGGCGAACTCCTTCACCGCTTCCTCGTCCAGCTTGAAACGACGGAAGTTGTTGGAGAAGTACAGCACCCCTTCCGGGGTCAGGCGGTTCACTGCCGCGCGCAGCAGCCGCACGTGCTCGCGCTGGATGTCGAAGTCGTCCGCGCGCGCCGAGTTGGAGAACGTCGGCGGGTCGCAGAAGATGACGTCGTAGCGGTTGCGCTCGGCTTCCAGCCACGCCAGTGCGTCGGCCTGGACCATCTGATGCTGGCTGCCGCCCTTGCCGTTCAGGGCCAGGTTGTCGGCGCACCACTGCAGATAGGTGCCGGACAGGTCCACGCTCGTGGTCGCGGCGGCACCCGCCACCGCCGCCTGCACGCTGGCCACGCCGGTGTAGCAGAACAGGTTGAGGAAGCGGCGGCCCTTCGCGGCCTGCGCCATGTGCCAGCGCAGCGGACGGTGGTCGAGGAACAGGCCGGTGTCCAGATAATCGAACAGGTTCACCCGCAACAGGGCGTCGTTCTCACGCACCACCACGAACTCACCGCGCTGCTCGAAGCGGCCGTACTTGCTGCCGCCCTTGCCGCGTTCGCGCGACTTCAGCGCCACCTGTTCGGCCGGCACCTGGAACACCTCGCGTGCGGCCTGCAGCAGTTCATTGCGGCGGCGGCGCACGTCCACGTCGGGAATGTTGGCCGGCGCGGCGTACTCCTGCACATGAAGGAAGGTGCGCTGCGCGCCGCCGTCTTCCTGGTAGACATCGATGGCGGCCGCGTACTCGGGCAGATCGGCGTCGTAGACGCGGTAGCAGGTGACCTGTTCGCGCGCCTTCCAGGTCTTGAGCTTGCGCAGGTTCTTGCGCAGCCGGTTGGCCACCATCTGCGCACCTTCGCTCAGCTCGCGCGGCGCACCCGCGTTCTCGCGCTGCGGGACCGCGATCGGGTCGCAGACGATCAGCGCGCATTCGATGGCACCGTTGAACAGCTGGTACTTCTTGCCGGCACGCAGACCGGTGGCGAAGGCCAGGTCGGCGCTGCCGCACAGCAGACTGGCGCGCCACTGCGGCACGGCCTTCTTCAAGGCATCGCCGAGGCGGCGGTACAGCACCGCGTCGGCCGCGAGGCGTTCGTCGTAAGGCGGATTGCAGACCACACAGCCGGACGCCTCCGGCGGTACCTGCACGTCAGCCACGTCGCGCACGCCGAACCAGATGGCATCGGACACACCTGCGACTTCCGCGTTCTCCTTGGCCGCACGGATCGCCAGCGGGTCGATGTCGCTGCCGTGGATGACCTGCTTCAATGCGGCGCGTCCCACCTGTTCGCGCTCACGCGCCTCGGTGAGCAGGGCCTTCCAGCTGTCGGCGTCGAAGCCCAGCCAGCGGCTCGGCGGAATGCTGCCATGGCGCTGCAGGCCTGGCGCGACGTCGGCCGCCATCAACGCACCTTCGATCAACAGCGTACCGCTGCCGCACATCGGGTCGAGCAGACCGCCGCCCTCGGCATGGATCTTCGGCCAGTTGGCACGCAGCAGGACGGCGGCGGCGAGGTTCTCCTTGAGCGGGGCGTCGTTCTGGGCCATGCGCCAGCCGCGGCGATGCATGGGGCCGCCGCCGAGATCGATGGAGATGCTTGCCCGCCCCTTGCGCAGCGACAGGTTGATGCGCACATCGGGGAAATCGGTATTGACCGACGGGCGCTCGATGCCCTGCCCGCGCAGGCGGTCGACCACGCCGTCCTTGACCCGTTGCGCGGCGAACCGGGCATGGGTGATCTCGGTGCCGGACACGTGCGCGTCCACCGACAGGGTCAACTCCGGGCTGATGTGGTTCTCCCAGGGCAGCGAGGCGACGCCCTGGTACAGCGAACCCTCATCGGGGCAGTCGAACTCGTCGAGGGGCCAGAGGA
>JAEWLO010000379.1 GCA_023457475.1 Pseudomonadota bacterium
GCGTAGAGCCACGCCCTGCGTGGCTTTGGCCCACGCCGCCCGGCATCATGCGCGCTGGATCCCCTTCCGGCCGTTGCCGGCGGCGTGGAAAGCCTCACACCGCCTTGCCGTGCGCTGACGCACGATACGGGTTCATGACGGTCCGGGGCGTGCCTGGGGTCACGGTGGCTGTGAGAGGGATGTAACGGATGAATGACACGACCGCCGCCGAACTGCTCCGCGGCGCACGCGTACTGGTTGCTGAAGACGAGTACACCATTGCCATCCTGCTGGTCGACTATCTGGAAATGCTCGGGGTCGAAGTGGTGGGCCCCGCCGGCAATCTGACGACGCTGCAGGACCTGATCGACCAAGGACCCATCGACGCCGCGCTGCTGGATATCAACCTCGCCGGCGAGCTGGTGTATCCGGTGGCCGACCGGCTGGCCGATGCCGGTATCCCGTTCCTGCTGACCTCCGGTTACGACGACAACCTGCCGGAACGGTTCGCCGGCGTACCCCGTTGCGCCAAGCCCTACCGGCTGGAGGTGCTGGCCGCCGCCCTGCGCGCCCGGCTCGCGTGCCGCCCGCATGGTCATGCTGACTGAGCTGCTGACCACGCCTGCTCCCGCGCCGGACGCCCCTGCCGCGCGCGTGCAGGTGGATCTCGGCGTTGCCGGGGACATGGCCCGGCGTATCGCCGGCTTCGACTGGCAACAGACGCCCCTTGGGGCTGCCGCCGACTGGCCGACGCACCTGCGCGCGAGTGTCGACCTGATGTTGGGCCACGGTTTCCCGATGATCGTGCTGTGGGGACCGGACCTGATCCAGTTGTACAACGACGGCTACGCCGAGGTGCTCGGTGACAAGCATCCCGGCGGTCTGGGGCTGCCGACCCAGGTGTGCTGGCCGGAGGTCTGGCACATCAACGGCCCGATCTATGCCCGCGTCTGGCAGGGCGAAACCATCACCTACGAAGACAAGCTCTACCCGCTGGCACGACGCGGTGGCGCGCTGGAAGACGCCTGGTTCACCATCACCTACAGTCCGCTGCGCACCGCCACCGGCGACATCGAGGGCGTCCTGGTCACCATGTTCGAGACCACTGCACAGCACCGTGCCCAGGCCGAACGCGAGCGGGCCGAGCGCAAGCGCCGTGAAAGCGAGGCCCGCCTGGCGCTGGCCTTCCAGACCCTGCCGGTCGGCGTGTGCATCGTCGGCACGGACGGCGAGGTGGAGATGGCCAATGACGTGATGCGGAGCTATCTGCCCACCGGGCAGGTGCCCTCCAACGACCCGGTCAACCAGGTCCGCTGGCGGGGCTGGCACCCGGACGGACGCTACCTGCGAACGGACGAGTTCGCCGCTGCGCGTGCGCTGCGCGGTGAAACTGTCGTCCCGGGGATTGAGTTCCTCTACACCCACGACGACGGCCGACAGACCTGGACCCGGGTCGCGGCCGCGCCGCTGCGCGATGCCGCCGGCGAGGTCGTCGGCGTGTTCACCACCGTGGTGGACATCGACGAACTCAAGCGCAGCGCCGAGCGCCTGCGCGCCAATGAGGAGCGCTTCCGTCAGTTCGCCGAGGCCTCCTCGGACGTACTGTGGATCCGCAACGCGCAGAATCTCAGCGCCGAACTGCTCAGCAGCGCCTTCGACTCCGTGCACGGCCTGCCGCGTGCGGAAGTGATGGGACCGGTGCGGCACTGGGCTGCCCTGGTCGTGCCGGAGGACCGCAACGACGCGGTGGCCCATCTGAATCGGGTCCGCCAGGGGCAGGCACGCACGCAGGAGTACCGCATCCAGCGGCGCACCGACGGAGCCTTCCGTTGGATCCGCGATACCGCCTTCCCGCTGTACGACGGCGCTGGCCAGGTGGCACGCGTGGCCGGCATCTCCACCGACATCACCGAGGCACGCCGCTCGGCGGAACACCAGGGCGTGCTGGTTGCCGAACTCCAGCACCGTGTGCGCAACCTGATGGCGATGATTGCCTCCATCGTTCTACGGACCCGGGCTACGGCGACCAGCGTGGAGGACTACGCCGCACTCCTATCCGGCCGGCTGATGGCGCTCTCCCGCACGCAGGCGCTGTTGACCCGCACCGACAACGTGGGGGCCCAACTCAGTCAGCTGGTCGAAGAGGAGCTGAGTGCGGTGATCGGCTCGGCGACGCAGTACAGCCTGAAGGGTCCAGCGCTCACCATTCCGCCGAAGGCGGCCGAGGTGCTTGCCCTGGCCCTGCACGAGCTGGCGACCAACGCGCTGCGGCACGGTGCGCTTTCACATGCCGGTGGGCACCTCCATGTGACATGGTCCGTACAGCCCGAGCGCGATCACGCACGCCTCGAGCTGCTCTGGCAGGAATCCCGTGACACGGCGCAGGACTGGACACCGCCCAGGACACGCGGCTTTGGCAGTGCACTGGTCGAACAGCGCATTCCTTACGAACTGGAAGGCGAGGGCCGCATCGAACACCTGCCGGAAGGAACGCGCGCACGTATCCGCTTCCCGCTACGCGGGCGTGACAGCATCCTGCAGACCGACGCACCGCTGAGCGCGCGCACCGAGGGGGGCGAACTGGACATGACCGGCGAGCTGCACTGGGAAGGCCGACGCGTGCTCGTGGTGGACGATGACTACTACCTGGCACAGGACGTGGCGGCGGCGCTGCGCACCACCGGCGCGACCATCATCGGTCCCTACGGACATCTCGCCGATGCACTGCAGGCAGTGGCGCAACAACCTCCAGACCTTGCCGTGGTCGACATCAACCTCGGCCAGGGCCCTGCCTGGCAGCTGGTGCAGGCACTGGTCGCAGCCGAAGTGCCGTTCCTGGTCGTGACCGGATACGACTGCGACAACCTGCCCGATGGGATCACGCCGGACATGTGCCTGCGCAAGCCGGTCACGCCGCGGCAGATACTGCATACCCTGTCACAACGCGAGGCGCAGCGCTGACGACATGTGGAGCAGGCCGGTGCGTCACAGCGGTGGGCGGGACGTGCGGAAGAAGGACACCCGGGGACTACGGATCCTGCCGGTAGGGTCGGTCGCCAGACGACTGCCGATATCAGAGATCGATCACATTGACGCATGGACCGTGACACGAGCGCGGCCTCGGCAACGACCCTGCATCCCCGAGCCGATCAC
>JAEWLO010000380.1 GCA_023457475.1 Pseudomonadota bacterium
GCGCTGCTCAGGTGCGTCCAGGCGGTGAGCAGGATCACCGGCAGGTCCGGATGCCGCGCGCGGATCTGCTGGAACAGCGCCTCGCCTTCCTCCCCCGAGGTGGTGTCCTCGGTGAAGTTCATGTCCTGGATCACCAGGTCCACCGGCTGCTCTTCCAGGGCTGCCAGCCCGGCTTCCGGCGACAGCGCATGCGTGGTCTCGATGTCGTGCAGCGAGAACAGCACTTCGAGCGCGGTCGCCACGCTGGCGTTGTCGTCAATGATCAGGATCGAAGGCATGCGGCAGCGGAAGACGGGGAAGAACGCAGAGAGTACCGGAGCGCCGGGCCGCGCGGCAGTGCGGCCCGGCAACGGATCACGGCCGGTCCGGTGGCGACGGCGGTGAGGGCGGTGCCGGCGGGCGGGGCGCCTGCGGTGCCCGGATGGCCTGCCACGGAGCCGTGGTGACGCTCAGCGTCTGCTCGCTCCCATTGCGCTGCACTACCACCGGCACGGTGGCCTTGCCGGTGCCGGTCAGCGCCGAGGTCAGCGCGGTCACGCTGGTGACAGGCTGCCCGTCAACGCGCAGCACGCGGTCGCCCGCATTCACGCCGAACCGGCCGGTCGGGCTGGCCGCCAACACGCTCACCACGCCTTGTTTCGCCTCCAGGCTCAGGTGGTTGCCATCACCGCGCACGTCCATGCGCGAGGTCTCGGTGCGTCCGCTCTGCGAGCAGGCGGCGGTGGCCAGCAGCAGGGCCATCCCCCCGATCCGGAAAAGGGCGGTATTCATCAGGCGCTCCGGGTAGCGACGGCGGGCGGCACGGCGGCAGCACGGTGGGCAGGGCCGAACACGGCGATCTGGCCGAGCAGCCACAGCAGCACCGCGCCGATGGGCAGATAGGCGATGGGCATGCGCGGCAGCTCGTAGGCGCTCATCAGCCACAGGTTGATCGAGTAGGCCAGCAACATGCCGAGCACGATGCCGACCGTGGCCAGCAGGAAGTTCTCGGTCTGGAAGTAACGCAGGATCTGACCGCGGGTCGCCCCCAGTGCCCGACGGATGCCGATCTGCTTGGTGCGCTGCTGTACCCAGAAGCTGGCCAGGCCGACGATGCCGAGGGCGGTGACCACCAGCAATGCCACGCAGACGGTGATCAGCAGGCCGACCATGGCACGGTCGTTCTGGAAGTACTTGGCGCGCTGCTCTTCATAGGTAAGCTTGCCGCGGACCATGCGGTTGGTGTCCACCTTTTCCAGCGCGGCCACGGCCGCGTTGAGCACCTCCTGGCGACGCGCCGGGTCGGTGACGCGGATCAGGTAAAGACCCAGGTCATAGTTGACCCGCACCGGCAGCATGATCGAGTAGCCGGTGTCGGCCTCGACCGTCACCGGGCGTGCCAGCTCCTTCACCACGCCGACGATGCGCAGCGGCATCTTGCCGCTGTAGATGGTCTTGCCGACCGCCTGCCCATCCGGGAACAGTTTCATCGCCGCCTTGTTGCTCAGGATCACCGCCGAACCGCGTTGTTCGATGGTCGGGTCCTTTTCCACGTCTTCCAGGTGTGCGTACTCGTCTGCCTGGAAATCGCGCCCGGCGATGAGTTCCAGTCCCATGGTGTCTACCGTGCCTTCGCTGACCATGTACTGGGCGGCATTGAAGTTGGGCCGCTCCTGGTCCGGAATCAGCGACACGCTGGTGTTCCAAGAGTTGCGGCGGAATGGCAGCTGGTTGAGCGGAACGGCGTTCTTCACCCCGGGAATGGCGCGCAGCGCGGCAAGGTCTTCACGGGTGCGGGCGGTGGCGTTCACCTGGGTGCCGATGCCGCCCAGGCGCACTTCCAGCAGCTCCTGCTCGGCAATGCCGCTGGGCTGGTTGATCTTCTCCAGGCGCTGCCCGATCAGGAACAGCGCGTTGCAGACGATCGCGCAGGTGAGGGCGATCTCCAGCACGATCAGAGCGGCGGCGGTCTTGTGCCGGCGCAGCGTGGTCAGGATGGGACGGATATCCATGATGTTCTCCGGATCCTTACTGCGATTTGAGTTGAATGGCGGGGGTGACCTGCATGGCGCGCAGCGCCGGCAGGAAACCGGCCAGCAGGCTGGCACCCAGGGTCAGGCCGAAGGTCAACAACAGCATCGAGCCGTCCAGCGTGGCGAGCTTGGCGTAGTCCACCGGCTGCTGGCGCACCGCGTACAGGCCGAGCATGGCCAGCCCGAGGCCGAGGACACCACCGGCCAGACCGACCGTGCCGGCTTCCACCAGCGACTGCAGGAAGATCTGCCCACGGCTCGCACCCAGTGCACGACGCACGCCGATCTCGCCACTGCGGCGCAGGAACTTGGCCAGCAGCAGACCCACGGTGTTGATCAGGCACACGGCCAGGAAGCCCAGCGCCAGCCACAGCTGCAGGCGTACGTCACTGGGCACCACCTGCTTGAAGTCCAGCCATTCCATCACGTTGCGCAGCCGCACGTTGGACGGGCGCTGGAAGCGACCGGCCGCCTTCTGCTGTGCCGAGTAGTTCTCCAGGTAGGCGCGGTAGTCGGCGGCATCGCTGGCCGACTCCAGCTCCACCCAGTACTGCATCCACACGCACGGTGCATTGAGCGCGGTTTCCTCGCCGTTGGCATTGCCCCAGCAGTTCATGTTGCCGCTGCGGCCGAACTTGAGGTCCAGAGCGGTGGACACCGGCACATAGACGTCCTCGCTGTCGCCGTAGCGGCCGGTTTCCAGATCGTAGAAGTGCGGGTTCGGATTCCAGGTGTCCAGTACACCCACCACGTTGAAGGTGTGGCCATCCATGCGCAGCGGACGGCCCACGCTGTTCTGTCCACTGAACAGTTTGTCGTTGAGTGCCTTGGAAATCACCGCCACCCGGCCGCGACCCTCGTCCTGGTCGGCCTTCCAACCCTGGCCGTACAGGAACGGCGTATCGAACATGGCGAAGAAATCAGTCGAGGTATAGCGCGCGTCGGTGGTGAACGGGCGCAGCGTGCTGCTGTCCGGCTCCACGGTGACGCCGCCCCCGGTCATCAGCACCTGGCGCTTGGCCTTCTTCTCACGCAGCAGCTGTTCGCCGTCGTAACGGGCGACCTGCTCTTCGGGTTCTTCGTTCGGCTGGTAGCCGATCATCGGGCGCGGATCGACCTGCACATTGAACAGACGATCGCTCTTCTGCGGGATCGGGTCGCCGGAGAGCACATGGAAGACGGTGAGCGTGGTCATCGACGCGCCGATGCCCAGCGCGATGGCGATCACCATCAGCGCGGTCAGCACCTTGTTGCGCCGGAAACTGCGGACGGCAAGGCGGAAGTAGTAGGCGAGCATGGCAGCGGCCCTCAGTCGTTGATGGTGGCGACGGCGACGCGCGGGGTGGCCAGCACCGGCTCACGGACCAGATCGGTGGCCTGGCCATCGACGATGTGCACGTTGCGCTGCGCGCGCGCGGCCAGTTCCGGATCGTGGGTGACCATCACGATGGTGGTGCCGGCGGCGTTGATCTCCTCCAGCAGTTCCATCA
>JAEWLO010000381.1 GCA_023457475.1 Pseudomonadota bacterium
CCTTCCACCAGGAACAGCTCGGTGCGCGACAGGTCCTGGCTGATGCAGTCGGCCAGCTTGCCGGGCAGGGCAGGGCCCTGCGTGACCTTTTTGCGGACGACCAGCTTCTCGGTCTTCAGGCGCGCGCTCGCGCGTTCGATCGCCAGCTGGGCGATCTGCTCGCCCAGGGCCACGTTCTGGTTCAGAAGCAGGCTGAAAGCGTCATGCGCCGCGCCTTCCACGAAGCCGGCGGCCTGGCGCGAGGACAGGCGTTCCTTGGTCTGGCCGCTGAACTGCGGATCGGTCATCTTCAACGAGAGCACGAACGACACACGGTCCCATACGTCTTCCGGGGCCAGCTTCACGCCGCGCGGCAGCAGGTTGCGGAAGTCGCAGAACTCGCGCAGCGCCTCGGTCAGGCCGGTACGCAGGCCGTTGGCGTGGGTGCCGTGCTGCGCGGTGGGAATCAGGTTGACGTAGCTTTCCTGCACCAGCTCGCCTTCCGGCAGCCAGGCCACGGCCCAGTCCACCACCTCGGTGTCCTTCTTCAGCGAGCCAACGAACAGGTCGCCCGGCAGGGTCTCACGCTCGCCCAGCTCCACCTTCAGGTAATCCTTCAGGCCGTCCTCGAAGTACCAGGTGTCCTGCTCGTCGGTCGCTTCGTCGCGCAGCTTGACGGTCAGGCCCGGGCACAGCACGGCCTTGGCGCGCAGCAGGTGGCGCAGGGCGCGCAGATTGTACTTGGGGGTGTCGAAATACTTGGGGTCGGCCCAGAACCGCACGCGGGTGCCGGTGTTCTTCTTGCCGACGCTGCCCACCACTTCCAGCGGGGTGGCGCGATCGCCGTTGCGGAAGGTGATGCGGTGCTCGCTGCCTTCGCGCTTGATGTGCACCTCCACCAGCGTGGACAGCGCGTTGACCACGCTCACACCCACGCCGTGCAGGCCGCCGGAGAACGTGTAGTTCTTGTTGCTGAATTTGCCGCCCGCGTGCAGGCGGGTCAGGATCAGCTCCACGCCCGGCACCTTTTCTTCCGGATGGATGTCCACCGGCATGCCGCGACCGTCATCGCTGACCTCACAGCTGCCATCCCTGTACAGGGTGACTTCGATGGTGTGGGCGTGCCCGGCCAGCGCTTCATCGACCGCGTTGTCGATGACTTCCTGGGCCAGGTGGTTCGGGCGCGCGGTGTCGGTGTACATGCCGGGACGGCGCTTGACCGGGTCCAGGCCGGACAGGACTTCAATATCGGCGGCGTTATAACGGGCGTTCATCTGTCTTCATAAAGCGCAAAGCGACGGCGAAGTGTGCGGTCTGGGCGGCTTTTTTGCACGCCATACGTTCAGGGGGCGGCCGAACAGGGCGCGATAGACTGGTGACGGTGGAATTCCGACCCCCGGAACTCCCCTTTTCTGAGCCGAACCCGCGAGGAGACCCCATGAAGAAGTTGCTGACCATCGCTGCCATTGCCGCCGCCGTCGTGGCCGTGCCGCTGGCACTGGCGCAGAACGCCGGACAGGGCCAGCCCGCGCCGCAGCAGGGCGAGCAGGCCGACCGTGCACAGGCCGAGGCGGACGCCAAGGCCAAGCGCCGCGCCGCTGCGACTGCCGAGATGAAGGCCAAGGGCCAGCAGGCCCCGCAGAAGGAAGAAGAGGAAGAAGCGCGCAAGAAGAAGTAACCCGCGCCCTCCGGTTTTTCGGGGCCCCGGCTTCGGCCGGGGCCTTTTTTTGTGTGAAAGCCACTGTGCCCCCTTGGGCTCGGGGCCTTCACTCTGTAAACTATGGCTTTCCGGGAGTAGTGTGTGTCCTCGATCAGCGAATCGGCTGGTACGGCCCTGTGTGGTCGCCAGTCAGGCAGCCATGAGGTGACGGTCCATGTGACCGGCACGGCGGCCCCGACCTCGCCCAGGACATCCGCTCCGGTGCCGGCTCCGCGCACCGCCTCCCTCGCTTCCTCGGCGAACCGGAAAACCCCTTTCCTGCCTACCCCCCGCCTTCCGGGATGGGGGAGTGTGGCCGTTTTCCATTTCCAGACAGGATGCTTGCAGCCATGACTCCCTTGATTTTCGTAACCGGCGGCGTGGTGTCCTCGCTCGGCAAAGGCATTGCCGCCGCGTCCCTGGCCTCCATCCTCGAAGCGCGTGGCCTGAAGGTCACGATGATGAAGCTGGACCCGTACATCAACGTCGACCCGGGCACCATGAGCCCGTTCCAGCACGGTGAGGTGTACGTCACCGATGACGGTGCCGAAACCGACCTCGACCTGGGCCACTACGAACGCTTCGTCCGAACCCGCCTGAGCCGGAAGAATTCGGTCACCACCGGGCGCATCTACGAGAACGTGATCCGCAAGGAGCGCCGCGGCGATTACCTCGGGGCCACCGTGCAGGTCATTCCGCACATCACCGATGAAATCCGCCGCTGCATGGATGAAGCCACTGAAGGCTTCGACGTGGCGCTGGTGGAAATCGGCGGCACCGTGGGCGACATCGAGTCGCTGCCCTTCCTGGAGGCCATCCGCCAGGTGCGCACCGAGCGCGGCCCGGAAAAGGCCCTGTTCATGCACCTCACCCTGGTGCCTTACATTGCCGCCGCCGGTGAGCTGAAGACCAAGCCGACCCAGCACTCGGTGAAGGAACTGCGCTCCATCGGCATCCAGCCTGACGTGCTGCTGTGCCGTTCCGAGCAGCCGGTGCCGGACTCGGAGCGCCGCAAGATCGCGCAGTTCACCAACGTCTCTGAACGTGCCGTCATCAGCGTGCCGGATGTCGACGTGCTGTACCGCATTCCGTTCGGCCTGCACGAGCAGGGTCTGGACGAGATCGTGATCAATCAGTTGAAGCTGGGCGACAAGGCTGGCCCGGCCGACCTGCACGAATGGCAGGCGGCCCTGGATGCCACCCTGCATCCGCTCGACGAGGTCACCATCGCCGTTGTCGGCAAGTATGTCGACCACCAGGATGCCTACAAGTCGGTGGGCGAGGCGCTCAAGCACGGCGGTCTGCGCCAGCGCACCAAGGTCAACCTGAAGTGGCTGGAAGCGCAGGACCTGGAAGGCACGGACATGGGCGCGCTGGCGGATGTGGACGGCATCCTGGTGCCCGGCGGCTTCGGTGACCGCGGCTTCGAAGGCAAGGTGCTGACCTCGCAGTTCGCCCGCGAACAGAAGATGCCGTACTTCGGCATCTGCTACGGCATGCAGGCGGCGGTGGTTGACTTCGCCCGCCATGTGGTGGGCCTGGATGGGGCCAACAGCACCGAGAACGACCGCCAGTCGCCGAACCCGGTCATCGGGCTGATCACCGAATGGCGCACCGCCACCGGCGATGTGGAAAAGCGCGACGACAAGAGCGACCTGGGTGGCACCATGCGCCTGGGCCTGCAGGAGCAGCGCCTCAAGCCGGGTACGCTGGCGCGCGAGCTGTACGGCAGGGACGTTGTGTCCGAGCGCCACCGCCACCGCTACGAATTCAACAACCGCTACCGCACCCAGCTGGAGGACGCCGGGCTGGTGATTGCTGGCAAGTCGATGGACGACACCCTGGTGGAAGTGGTGGAGCTGCCCCGCGACCAGCACCCGTGGTTCCTCGCCTGCCAGGCCCATCCGGAGTTCCTTTCGACCCCCCGCGACGGCCATCCGCTGTTCATTGGTTTCATCGGCGCGGCCCGCAAGCGCAAGGGCGAGCGTTCTGCTGCATAATCACGCGGCATGTTTCACGCGCCACCCACGGGTGGCGCTCTCCCATTACTGACTGGAATTTGGCCCGCCATGACCGCGATCCGCAGCATCCATGCCCGTGAAATCCTCGACAGCCGTGGCAACCCCACGCTGGAAGCCGAAGTCACCCTGGAGGACGGTTCGTTCGGCCGCGCCGCCGTACCCTCGGGTGCCTCGACCGGCACCAAGGAAGCGGTGGAGCTGCGTGATGGCGACAAGACCCGTTACCTGGGCAAGGGCGTGCGCCATGCCGTGGGCAACGTCAACGCCACCATTGCCAGCGCGCTGAAGGGCTTCGATGCTGCCGACCAGGAAGGCCTGGATCGTCGTCTGATCGACCTCGACGGCACCGAGAACAAGGGCCGCCTGGGCGCGAACGCGCTGCTGGGTGTTTCGATGGCCAACGCCCACGCGGTGGCGGCGTCGAAGAAACAGGCGCTCTGGCAGTATCTGGCCCAGGGCCGTGACGTGACCCTGCCGGTGCCGATGATGAACATCATCAACGGTGGCGCGCACGCGGACAACAACGTCGATTTCCAGGAATTCATGGTGCTGCCGGTCGGCTTCACCTCGTTCTCTGAAGCGCTGCGCGCCGGTACCGAGATCTTCCATTCGCTCAAGTCGGTGCTGAAGGGTCACGGCCTGAGCACCGCGGTGGGCGACGAGGGTGGCTTCGCGCCGGACTTCCGCAGCAACGTCGAAGCGCTGGACACCATTCTGGAAGCCATCGGCAAGGCCGGCTATACCGCTGGTGAGGACGTGCTGCTGGGCCTGGACGTGGCCTCCAGCGAGTTCTACGAGAACGGCAAGTACAACCTGGTGGGCGAGAACAAGCGCCTGACTTCGGAGCAGTTCGTCGATTTCCTGGCCGACTGGGCCGCGCAGTACCCGATCATCACGATCGAGGACGGCCTGGCCGAGAACGACTGGGCCGGCTGGAGGCTGCTGACCGACCGCGTCGGCAAGAAGGTCCAGCTGGTGGGTGATGACC
>JAEWLO010000382.1 GCA_023457475.1 Pseudomonadota bacterium
ACTCCCACCACATCCAGAACGCATCCCACAGCCGCTTGAAGAAGCCGGCCTCCTCGACCGCGGCCACCGCCACCAGCGGTGCCTGCGCGACCACCTTGCCATCCAGCGTCACCTTCAGCGTACCGATGGTCTGGCCGGCCGTGAACGGCGCTTCCAGGGTCTTGGGCACGTCGATGCTGGGCTTGAGATCGTTGTAGCGGCCGCGCGGCACGCTGACCAGCAGCGGCTGGGCCACGCCCAGCTGCACGGTGTCGGCCGCACCCTTCCACACCTTGTGCTCGGCCACGGCCTTGCCCGGCTCGTACATGCGGTGGGTTTCGAAGAAGCGGAAGCCCCAGTTGAGCAGCGCCAGGCTGTCGTCAGCGCGCTGCTTCTCGGAGGAACCGCCCAGCACGACCGCAATGAGGCGCTGGTCACCGCGCTGGGCCGAGCTCATCAGGCAGTAGCCGGCTTCGGACGTGTGGCCGGTCTTGATGCCGTCGACGCTGGCATCGCGCCACAGCAGCATGTTGCGGTTCGGCTGGGTGATGTTGCCGACCGTGAATTCCTTGATCTTGTTGTACGCGTAGGTTTCCGGGTAATCGCGGACCATCGCGCGGCCCAGCAGCGCCAGGTCATAGGCGGTGGTCTGGTGACCCGGGGCGCTCAGGCCGTGGGCGTTGACGAAGTGCGAGTTCTTCATGCCGATCTTGGCAGCATAGCTGTTCATCAGCGAGGCAAAGGCTTCCTCGCTGCCGGCCACATGTTCGGCCAGGGCGATGGCGGCGTCGTTGCCCGACTGGATCGCCATGCCTTTTTCCATGTCTTCCAGCCGCGCGGTCTGGTTCACCGGGAAGCCGCTGTAGCTGCCGTCGGTGCCCGCACCGCCTTCGCGCCAGGCACGCTCGCTCATCATCACCTGGTCGTCCGGGCGCACCTTGCCGTTCTTCACTTCGGCGGCGATCACGTACGAGGTCATCACCTTGGTGATGCTGGCCGGGGCGAGCTGCGCGTGGACGTTCTCGCCGGCGAGCACCTGCCCGGTGGCGTAGTCCATCAGGATCCAGGCCTTGGAGACGCTGGGCACCGGGGCCGGCGGCGTCGCCACGGTGGCCGGCGCGGGAGCGGCCGGTGCCGGCACGGGCACGGGGGTCTGGGCGGAAACCATGCCCACGAACAGGGTCGTGGCCAGGGCGGCAGCGGCAAAGCGGAATTTCATTGGACAGCAAGCTCCAGGGGCGCCAAGGGGATGTGACAAGGGGAGAACAACGGGACGGTGGGCATTGTAGGCCCATGCCGGGCCGGCACGCGCTCCGGCGCGCCGGGGCCGGCCATTCAGTCTTTTACGATCTGTGGCGAGCCAAAACCCAGACCCACGATGCGGCCGGCAAGTTCCGCCGCACTGGTGTGGTCGGCCGCCGATACGCGCAGCCGCCACAGGGTGCGGCCGCCGCTGACGATGTCGCTGATGCTGGCACCGACGATGCCGGCCGTGGAAAGCTGGCCCAGCGCGCGGGTGGCGTTGTCGCGGCTGGCGAAACTGGCAACCTGCAGCAGCACGCTGCCGACCTGCTGGGACAGGGGCGCGCCGGGCGTTGCCGCAGGGGCCGGCACAGGACGGGCCGCGACCGGGGCACTGGCCACCGGCTGGGCGACCGCCCGCGGCGCGGCCGGAGGCAGCGGGCTGACCGACACGGGACCTGCCTCGACCTCTGCCGCCTGGGTGGTCGCTGCAGGACGACCGCCGGTGGGGGCCGACGCCGCAGGTAGTGCACCGACCAGACGATCCATCTCGCTGGGTCGCACCGCAGCGGGCGTGGTGACCGGCGCGGCGGCGGCCGCGCGCGCGGCACGCTGTTCGCGGCGGCTCGGTTTGCTGGCCAGCAGGTTGCCCTCACCCGGCTGCAGCGCGCGGACCTCGACATTGCCCGTGCCGCGCTGGGTGATGCCCAGGCGCACCGCGGCGGCATAGCTGAGGTCGATCACGCGGCCGTCGTGGAAGGGGCCGCGGTCGTTCACGCGCACGATCACCGATTCGCCGTTGTCCAGGTTGGTCACCCGGGCAAAACTGGGCAACGGCAGGGTCTTGTGCGCGGCGGTGAAGGCGTACATGTCGTACACCTCCCGGTTGGAGGTCAGCCGGCCGTGGAACTTGGCTCCGTAGTAGGAGGCGGTTCCCTTCTCGGCATAGCCGCTGGTGCTGTCCATCACCTTGTAGGACTTGCCCAGCACCACGTAGGGCGTCTTGTTGCCCACGGCCGAGCGCGGCAGATCCACCACGTCCGGTTCGGGAATGCAGGCGACGTCGGGAATGTAGGTTGGCGTACTGTCGTTGACGCCGGGCTTGTACAGTCCGCCCGCGCGGTAGTTCCCCCGCGTGCTCGGATCTTCAGCGGCGGCCTGGTACGGCGAACCTTCCGGGCAGTGCCCGGGCCGGGTGCTGCCCTTGCCCTGCACCACGCTGCCGGCGGGCTTGCCGGAACCACCGACGCTGGCAGGCTTCTTCGGCGCGCTGCTGCAGGCGGCGAGCGCCAGCATCAGCAGGGCGGGAACGATCCATCTGCAGCGTACGGTGTTCATGCGGGTGGCAGCTCCTGTCCGGCGATGGCCTGCGACAACTGGTACACCGCCATCGCGTACATCTTGGAAAGGTTGTAGCGGGTGATCGCGTAGTAATTCTGGAAGCCCAGCCAGTACTGCGGACCGGTACTGCCCTGCAGGGTGATCGGCGTGGCGGTGAGCCCGGCCGGCACCGTGCCGACGGGCTGGTAGCCGCGCTGGCCCAGATCCGACAGCGTCCAGGTCGGGGTCCAGTCGGTGGGGTCGAACGGTTCGCGTCCGGCGGCCAGCGTGGCCGGTGCCACGACCGGGCCGCCGCGCACCCAGCCACCCTTCTTCACGAAGTAGTTGGCGATGGACGAGAACACGTCGTCAAAGCTGTTGAACAGGTCACGGCGACCGTCGCCGTTGCCGTCCACGGCGAAGTCGAGGTAGCTGGACGGCATGAACTGCCCCATGCCCATCGCACCGGCGTAGCTGCCTTTGATGGCGAGAATGTCCAGCTGCTCGCCGCGGGTGAGCACGAACAGGCGCGCCAGCTCGTCGCGGAAGAACAGCTCGCGCCTGACTTCGCGTTCCAGTTTGGCCGGGTCGCCGCTGCGTGGGTAGTTGAAGGCGAGCGTATAGAGTGCATCGAGCACGCGGTAGCTGCCGGTATTGCCGCCATAGCTGGTTTCAACACCGATGATGGCGACGATCACTTCGGCCGGCACGCCGGTGCGTTCCTGCACGCGCATCAGTTCGTCACGGTGCTGGGCGAGGAACTTCTTTCCGCCGTCGATGCGCGCCTGGCTGATGAACATCGGCCGGTATTCGTTCCACGGCTTGACCCGCTCGGCGGGGCGCGACATGGCAGCGATGATGGGTTGGCGCACCTGCGCCTGGTCCAGGGTGGCCTCGATCTGCGCGGCGGGAATGCCGTAGCGGGCGGCAGTGTCGCGGACGAAGTTGGCGCGGGCGGTCTCGAACGGAACCGGGGTGAGATCAACAGGCGGCGCGGCGGCAGCTTCCGGCGCGGCCTCGACCGGTCCCTTGTGGGCGGCCCCGGGCTTGTTGGGCGCGCTGGACGCCTGCGGGGATGAAGGCGGGGAAGCCGGTTGGGTCGCGCAGGCAACCAAACCGAGCGTGAGCATGCAGGCCAGAGTGCGTCGAATCATCGCCGCAGGTTAGCAGGTCAAGGATGAAATAGAACCCTTAAGGCCATGAATCGCAACGAATTGCGTTGAATTTTCCGCAAGCGTTAAGCCCACGTGTAAGCCCGACACCCCTTGGGCCGGCCAACGGCCGGCGCTACCGCCCTCCGGCGAGGAGCCCCCGTTGTTGAGGGGGGCGC
>JAEWLO010000383.1 GCA_023457475.1 Pseudomonadota bacterium
GCGTTCGAGCTTCTCGATCTCCTCGCGGAAATCGGCCACGTCCTCGAAACTGCGGTACACCGACGCAAAGCGCACGTACGCCACGTGGTCCAGCTTGCGCAGTTCGTTCATCACGAACTCGCCAACCTTGATCGAGGGAATTTCACGCTCCGCGCTCATCCGCAGCTGCTGCATGACCGCACGCACCGCCAGCTCGATCTTTTCCTCGGGCACCGCGCGCTTCTGCAGCGCGCGGTCGAAACCCACGCGCAGTTTTCGTGCGTCGAAGGCCTCGCGGGTGCCGTCGCTTTTGACGATGGCGGGCATTTTCAGCTCGATCGTTTCCAGGGTGCTGAAGCGCTCGTTGCAGGCCTCGCACTCACGCCGACGGCGAATCGTCGCGCCGTCTTCAGAGACGCGCGAATCGATCACCCGGGTATCAGTGTGCTGGCAGAACGGACAGTACATGGAACGCCTTGCATCGGAAAAACGTCATGCCGTGGTCACGGCAGCGTCGCAAAGGTACCTGAGAAGCCCCATTCACAGCAAATGGCGACGGCGTTCACACGCGAGTCCATGGCCGCCGGAGCAGGCTCCGGCGGCCGGATGCATTACCCGTAGACCGGGTACTTGCGGCACTGCGCGCTCACGGCGTCACGCACGCGGGCGATGACGGCCTCATCGGCCGGCGCATCCAGCACATCGGCGATCAGGTTGGCCAGTTCGACGCAATCCTGCTCGGTATAGCCGCGGGGGGGCACCGCCGGGGTGCCCAGGCGCAGGCCCGAGGTCACGAACGGCGAACGCGGGTCGTTGGGGACCGAGTTCTTGTTGACGGTGATGTGGGCCTTGCCCAGTGCGGCTTCCGCGTCCTTGCCGGAGACGTCCTTGCCGATCATGTCCACCAGCATCAGGTGGTTCTGGGTGCCGCCGGAGACGATCTTGTAGCCGCGGGCGATCAGCGTGGTCGCCATGGCCTGGGCGTTCTTCACCACCTGGGCCTGGTAGGTCTTGAAGCCCGGCTCGAGCGCTTCCTTGAAGGCCACGGCCTTGGCGGCGATGACGTGCATCAGCGGGCCGCCCTGGATGCCCGGGAACACCACCGACTGCAGCTTCTTCTCGATCTCCTCGCCTGCACCCTTGGCCAGGATGATGCCGCCGCGCGGGCCGCGCAGGGTCTTGTGGGTGGTCGAGGTGACCACGTGCGCGTGCGGCAGCGGGCTTGGGTAGACACCGGCGGCGATCAGGCCGGCCACGTGGGCCATGTCCACGAACAAGTAGGCCCCGACCTTGTCGGCAATGGCGCGGAAGCGCGCCCAGTCGATCACCTGCGAATAGGCCGAGAAGCCGGCCACGACCATCTTCGGCTTGTGCTCCAGGGCCAGGCGCTCGACTTCGTCGTAATCGATCAGGCCCTGCTCGTTCACGCCGTACTGCACGGCGTGGAAGATCTTGCCCGAGGCATTCACCTTGGCCCCGTGGGTCAGGTGGCCGCCGTGGGCCAGGCTCATGCCGAGGATGGTGTCGCCCGGCTGCAGCAGCGCGAAGTACACGGCCTGGTTGGCCTGCGAGCCGCTGTGCGGCTGCACGTTGGCGTAATCGGCGTCGAACAGCTGCTTCAGGCGGTCGATGGCCAGCTGCTCGGCCACGTCCACGTACTCGCAGCCGCCGTAGTAACGCTTGCCCGGGTAACCCTCGGCGTACTTGTTGGTCAGCTGGCTGCCCTGGGCTTCCATCACCGCCGGACTGGTGTAGTTCTCGCTGGCGATCAGCTCCACATGGTCTTCCTGGCGCTGGACTTCAGCAGCCATGGCCTTGGCCAGTTCGGGATCGTAGGTTTCGATGCGGACGTCACGCGGGAACATCGCTTACTCCAGGCAGGGTGAGGGGAACGGCAGCCTTCCATTGTAAGGCCGGCCGGCACGGCTGGCCCGTGCCGGACGGCCCGACCCGGCCGACTGTGCAGAAACGGCCAAATAGCTGAATTGCGACGCCGTTCCTTGAATTGTTCAGAATAATTGATCCTGAACCCTAAAGACGTTCAGCGTGCGGCCGTTACCGCCAACTCAGGGAATCGTTTCTTCTTCAAACAGGGGTTGGCTTGTGAATCATGTGTATCGCGTGGTCTTCAATCACGCGCTGAAGTGCGTGCAGGTTGTTTCCGAATTCGCCCGCGGCCGCAGCAGCGCCGCCTCGTCCGCCGCAGCGCGCCGCGCGCCGCAGCTGGCCGCTCTCTCCACCGCCATCGCGCTGGGTTGTTTCGCGCCGGGGGCATTCGCGGCCGACGCGAACTGGAACGAATGGCGTGGAACCATCGACAACGCGTGGGCCACACCGGGCAACTGGCAGCGGGGCGAACCCAGCGCAACCGATCCGCAGGCTCGTGCCACCTACGTCGACAGCAACCGCACCGCAGTCGTCAGCGCGACGGGGGAAGGCACCAACCACATCCACGTCGGTGACACCGGCATCGGGACGCTGGTGATCCAGGACGGCGGCCAGCTGACGTCCAACGTCATCTTCATGGGCACCGGCGAAGTCGCAGGCACCCGTGGCACTGCCGACGGCCGGGCCACCATCACCGGCGCGGGCTCCAGCTGGACCGCACTCGGCACCATCGGCGTCGGCCACTGGGGCAAGGGCCTGGTCAACATCGACGACGGCGGCACGCTGGCGATCGGTACCGACGCCTACATTGCCTCCGGGCTTGGCGCGACCGGTGTGGTCAACGTGATCGGCCCCACCTCGAAGTTCACCACCGGGCAGACGCTGTTGCTCGGCGCCGGGGGGAACGGCACGGTCACGCTCGATGACGGCGCAACTGCGACCGCGCGGTTCTCGCGCGTGGGTGTCGCCGCCGGCAGCGTCGGCCTGATGAACGTGAGCAACGGCAGCACCTGGACCACCGCCACCATGCTCTACATCGGGCAGGCCGGCAC
>JAEWLO010000384.1 GCA_023457475.1 Pseudomonadota bacterium
ACATGGATGTTTTTGACGAGCCTACATGGATGTATTTACGGCGTGTCCCGCAAACCCACCCCCGACGGACCTAGGCACGTAGATCAGCAGCCCAGGGTTGTTCGCGCGGAACCATCAGCCAACAAAAAACCCGGCACAGCGGCCGGGTTCTCTGCGATCACCTGCGGTGCGACATCACACCCGCCCGAACACCAGCGCGGCATTCGTGCCGCCGAAGCCGAAGCTGTTCGACATCACGGTGTTCAACTGCGCGTTCTGGCTTTCGCGCACGATCGGGAAGCCTTCCACCGCCGGATCGAGTTCGCCGATGTTGGCCGAACCGGCGATGAAACCGTCGCGCATCATCAGCAGGCAGTAGATGGCCTCGTGCACGCTGGCCGCGCCGAGCGAATGGCCGGACAGCGCCTTGGTCGAGGACAGCGGCGGAACCGCTTCGCCGAAGACTTCGCGCACCGCCTTCAGCTCGGTCACGTCGCCCAGCGGCGTCGAGGTGCCGTGGGTGTTGAGGTAGTCGATCGGGCCGCTGAGGTTGGCCATCGCCATGTTCATGCAGCGCACCGCACCTTCGCCCGACGGCGCGACCATGTCGGCACCGTCGGAGGTGACGCCGTAACCCACCAGTTCGGCGTAGATGCGCGCGCCACGGGCCACGGCGTGGTCGTAGTCCTCGAGCACCAGCATGCCACCGCCGCCGGCGATGACGAAGCCGTCGCGGTCCTTGTCGTACGGACGCGAGGCGGTTTCGGGGGTTTCGTTGAAACGCGTGGAAAGCGCGCCCATGGCGTCGAACATCACGCTCATCGACCAGTGCAGGTCTTCACCGCCGCCGGCGAACATGACGTCCTGCGCACCGTGGCGGATGAGGTCCGCGGCCGCACCGATGCAATGCGCCGAGGTGGCGCAGGCAGCGGAGAGTGAATAGCTCAGGCCCTTGATCTGGAACGCGGTGGCCAGGCAGGCCGACACGGTGGAGCACATCGTGCGCGGCACCATGTACGGACCTACCTTGCGCACGCCGCGCGCGCGCAGGATGTCGGCCGATTCCACCTGCCACTGGCTGGAACCGCCGCCCGAGCCGGCGATCAGGCCGGTACGCGGGTTGGCGACCTGGCTTTCGTCCAGGCCGGCGTCGGCGATGGCATCGCGCATGGCGATGTAGGCGTAGGCCGAGGCGTCGCTCATGAAGCGCTTCAGCTTGCGGTCGATCTGTTCGTCCAGATCGATCAGCACGTTGCCGCCGACATGGCTGCGCAGGCCGGCTTCGGCGTGGTCGGGCAGGGGGCGGATGCCGGGGCGGCCTTCGCGCAGTGCGCTGGAAACGGTGTCCAGGTCATTGCCCAGGCACGAGGTGATGCCCATTCCGGTGATGACAACGCGACGCATCAGAAATTCTCGGTAGAAGTGAACAGGCCCACACGCAGGTCCTTGGCGGTATAGATCTCACGGCCGTCGACCAGCATGCGGGCATCGGCCTGGGCCATCACCAGCTTGCGGTTGATCACGCGGGTGATGTCGATCTCGTAGGACACCAGCTTCGCGTCCGGCAGCACCTGGCCGGTGAACTTCACCTCGCCGCAGCCGAGCGCGCGGCCGCGTCCGGGGGCACCGAGCCAGGTGAGGTAGAAGC
This sequence comes from Pseudomonadota bacterium, assembly GCA_023457475.1. Taxonomy (GTDB): domain Bacteria; phylum Pseudomonadota; class Gammaproteobacteria; order Xanthomonadales; family Xanthomonadaceae; genus Stenotrophomonas. Next base: position 1,628 of record JAEWLO010000384.1, read on the forward strand.
CGGTGAGCTGCCACATCGCATCCAGGCCGAGGCAGCCGGGCATCACCGGGTCGCCGATGAAGTGACAGCCGAAGAACCACAGGTCCGGGCGGATATCCAGTTCGGCGCGTACCAGACCCTTGCCGTGCGGGCCGCCGTCTTCGCGGATGTCGGTGATGCGGTCGAACATCAGCATCGGGTCGTTGGGCAGGCGACCACTGCCCGGGCCGAACAGTTCACCGCGGGCACTGGCCAGCAGCTGTTCGCGCGAGAACGCGTTGAGACGAGTCATGGAAAGCGCAATCCTGAGGAAGTTGCAACGGAAACAGGCGCTGAGAGTGCAGACAAAAACGGATTCAATCAAACGTTTTAACCGTACGCTGGCGTAGTGTTTTCAGCTTGAAAAACGCATGTTGTTGTTATGAAAAGACCATACTGAAGCGTGTGGCTGTAATCTTGTTCATCTGAATCCCAAGCCCATCCACGTGTCCGCCCTCCGCAAGATCATTCATGTCGACATGGACGCGTTCTACGCGTCGGTGGAGCAGCGCGACAATCCGTCGCTGCGCGGCAAGCCCGTGGTGGTGGCCTGGCGCGGGGCGCGTTCGGTGGTATGCGCGGCGTCGTACGAGGCGCGGGTGTTCGGCGTGCGTTCGGCGATGCCCGCACTGCGCGCCGAGCGCCTGTGTCCGGATGCGGTGTTCGTGCCGCCGGATTTCGTCCGCTACAAGGCGGTGTCGCGGCAGGTGCGCGAGATCTTCCTTTCACATACCGATCTGGTGGAACCGTTGTCGCTGGACGAGGCCTACCTGGATGTCAGCGTGCACAAGGGTGGCATGACCGTGGCCACCGATATCGCGCAGCTGATCCGCGCGCAGATCCGCGAAGCCACGCAGCTCACTGCCTCGGCGGGCATCGCACCGAACAAGTTCCTGGCCAAGATCGCCTCGGACTGGCGCAAGCCGGACGGGCAGTTCGTGGTGCCGCCGCACCGGGTGGAGCAGTTCCTGACGCCGTTGGCGGTGAAACGCGTACCGGGCGTGGGAAAGGTGATGGAAGGCAAGCTGACCGAACTGGGTATCGTTACCGTAGGTGACCTGCGTGCGTTGCCGCTGGAAGTGCTGCAGGCGCGATTCGGCAGTTTCGGGGAGAGCCTGTACCGGCGCGCGCGCGGCATAGACGAGCGCCCGGTGGAACCGGACCAGCCGGTGCAGTCGATTTCCTCGGAAGACACCTTCGCCGAGGATCTGCCACTTGATGCGCTGGAACCGGCCATCGTGGAACTGGCTGGCAGGACGTGGAACGCCACGCGCAGGACCGACCGTGTGGGTCATACCGTGGTGCTGAAGCTGAAGACGGCGCAGTTCCGCATCATCACGCGCAGCTTCACGCCGGAAAAGGCACCGGAAACGATGGAGGAGCTGCGCGATATCGCGTTGGCGCTGCGCGCCCGCGTGGACCTGCCGGTAGAGACGCGCTACCGGCTGGTCGGCGTGGGGCTGGGTGGGTTCCGCGAGCCCGATGAGGTGGTGCAGCCGGGGTTGTTTGACGCGCCGTGACCCGCGATGCCGGGGTCATGCCTTCGTCGCGATGCCAGGCACCGGTAGCGTCGCACGCCAGTCGACTGCCGATAGCAGGGCCGCGTGCGGCAGGGCATGAAAATCCCTGAATCCGCACGCGCCCCATCACACCTCAATACGCCACAGTAGCAATCTGGCGCTTGTACTGCGGCGTCTCGATCTCACTCACGAACGCATCGGCATAATCGGCATAGCTGATCCGGCTGTGCCCATCGGCACCCACCAGGAACTGCTTCGCCTGGGTGCGGAAGCCGCCCTTCTGCGGCCCCGGTCCGATCTCGGCGGCCGGCGAATAGAACGTCCAGTCCAGATCATCCACCTGGCGCAGCTGGTTGAACGCTTCACGCGCCGCCAGCGCCACCGGCTTGTAGGCGTCCGGGAAGCCCTCGCTGTCCACCAGCTGCTTGCCCGGCGCAACCTCCAGGGTGCCGGCACCGCCCACCATCAGGAAGCGCGGAACCCCGGCCTGGCGGGCAGCCTTCACCAGCGCGGCGGTCATCGTGGTAACGGTGCCCGGATCATCTCCCGGGCGCGGGCCGAAGGCGCTGGCCAGCACGTCGTGCCCGGCAATGACCGCGGCCAGCGCATCGGTATCGTCCAGCGCGGCGACCGCCAGGCGGGCTCCGTCCAGTTCAGCGGGCAGGCCCGTGTCGCGCCGGACCACGGCGGTGACCTGGTGGCCGCGGGCCAAGGCCTGGCGGGTGATTTCGCGACCGATGTTGCCGGTGGCACCGACGAGGGCGATCTTCATGGGGCGTTCTCCGTTGAGGTAGGAATCCAGCATATGCGCCTGAAATCGGCCGAAAAACCGCGTATAACGGCCTGAACTGTTGCATGGATCGATCAGATGGACCGGATGACCGCGATGACGGTGTTCGTGGAAGTGGCCGAGCGCGGCAGCCTGACCGCGGCGGCCGAGGCGCTGGACATGTCGCGCGCGATGGTGACCCGTTACCTGGCCGAGGCGGAAGACTGGCTCGGTGCGCGCCTGCTGCACCGGACCACGCGCCGGATCAGCCTCACCGCACCCGGGGACGCCGCCCTGCTGCGGTTCCGGCAGATGCTGGCCATCGGCGATGAGCTGCGCGACGAGCTGGCCAGCGACAATCCCGAGCCGCACGGGCTGTTGCGGGTGACCGCCAGCGTGTCGTTCGGCCAGCTGCATCTGGCTGCGGCCGTGGCGGACTTCGTGCAGCGTTACCCCCAGACCCGCGTTGAACTGCTGCTGGTGGACCGGGTGGTGAACCTGGTGGAAGAACGCGTGGACGTGGCCGTACGCATCTCGCGTGCGATCGACCCGCAGCTGATCGCGCGCCGCCTCGCCCCCTGCCGGTCGGTGATGTGCGCCGCACCGGCCTACCTGGCCGCGCGCGGCACGCCGGCAACGGCCGATGCATTGGCGGGCCACAACTGCCTCACCCATCATTACGTGGGAAGAAGCGTCTGGCAGCTGCAGCGCGGGGGACGCCCGGTGAGCGTGGCCGTGAGCGGCAACATCAGCGCGAACGAGGCGTCGCTGCTGCTGGAGGCGGTGCGGGCGGGCGCGGGCATCGCCATGCTGCCCATGTATCAGATCGGCCCGCTGCTGGAGACCGGTGAACTGGTGGAAGTGCTGCCGGACTACGAGGCAGAGGTCATGGGATTACATGCAGTGTATGCGTCGCGTCGGCAGCTACCGGCGCTCACGCGTCGCTTCGTGGATTTCCTGGTGGAGCGCTTCGCCAGCCCTGAGTTCCTTGCACGTGTGTGAGTCCCGCGCGTGCGTCAATGCCGTCTGCGGCCGTAGAGCCACGCCCTGCGTGGCTGCTCTCCGTTCCGACACCGCCAAGCCACGCAGGGCGTGGCTC
>JAEWLO010000385.1 GCA_023457475.1 Pseudomonadota bacterium
GCGTACGCCTCTGGCAGCGCGCCAGCGCGGCAGTCAGCGTCGCCACGTCCAGCTGCGTGTTCAGCACCTCGCGCTCGGCCAGCCCCAGCAGGATGTGGTCCGGGTCGTGCTGTCGCAGCACGTCGTACAGCAACCCCGCCGACGCCTGCAGCTGCCGCAGGCTGCGCGGCGTACGGCCGGGCAGGGCGGGTATCAGCAACCCGGACACCCGCGCGATGTCGCGGAACTGACGCCGCGCCAGCTCGCCCAGGTTGAGGCTGGCGCGCAGGTCGTCCAGCAGACCCTCCGGTCGCAGCAACGCCTGCAGCGTATTCACCTCCACGTCCACCGCCACCGCCGGAGCCAGCACGAAACCGTAATCATTGGCCGCGTAGCCGAAGGTGTTGGCTTTGAGCCGCGTCCACCGCAGCGCCATCAATGCCGCCATGCCCTCATGCGTCTGTCGGCCCGCGAACGGATACACGAACACGAACTGACCCTCGCGTCGCCGCGCCACCTCGATCAGCAGGCGGTCCGGGCCCGGCAACGCCGACAGCCGCTGCTGCAGGTCCAGCAGCGGAGCCAGCCAGCGCAGTTCCGGGCTGGTTGGCGGTGCGGACAACAGCACCTCCATCTCCGCCCCCAGCGCCTCGGACATCGGCAGCCGCCCGCCCTGCCAGCGCGGCACCACGCCGTCGCCGCCCTTGGCCAGCTTCACATAGGCGGTCAGATGCTCCAGCCGCACCAGCTCCAGCAGCCGCCCGCCAAACTGGAAGCGATCACCGGGCCGCAGCCGGCCGACGAACTGTTCCTCCACCGCGCCCAGCCGCCCACCGCGCAGGAACTGCACCTGCACACTGCCGTCGCTGGTGATGGTGCCGATCGACAGCCGATGTCGCAACGCCACGCGGCGGTCGTGCACGCGGTACACGCCGTCCTCGTCGCGCACTACTTTGTGGAAGTCCGGGTACTGCGCCAGCGCCTGCCCACCCTGCACGATGAAGTCCAGCACGCCCTGCCACTGCGCCTCGTCCAGCGCGGCGAACGCGTGCGTGCGGCGCACCTGCGCCAACAGCGCATCGGCCGTGAAGCCGCCGCCCAACGCACAGCTCACGCAGTGCTGGGCCAGTACATCCAGCGACAGCCGCGGCGGGGGGCGCGCTTCGATCACCCCATCCGCCAACGCGTGCCGCGCCGCTGCGTACTCCACCATCTCCAGTGCATGCGAGGGCACGCAGACGATGTGACCGGATTCGCCAGGACGGTGCCGCGCACGTCCGGCGCGCTGCACCAGCCGTGCGATGCCCTTGGGGCTGCCGATCTGCAGTACCTGGTCCACCGCCGGGAAATCCACGCCCAGATCGAGACTGGAGGTGGCCACCACGCAGCGCAGGCGTCCTTCGCGCAGACCCTGTTCCACTTCGCGGCGCAGCGCCGGGTCCAGCGATCCGTGGTGCAACGCCAGCGTGTCCAGCGCTTCCGGCCACACCGCCGCCAGTGCCTGATGCCAGAGTTCGGCCTGCGCGCGGGTGTTGGTGAAGACCAGACTGGTGCCTACGGTGAACAGCCGTTCCTGCACGCGCTGCAGCTGAGCCAGGCCCAGATGCCCGGCCCACGGAAAGCGCTCGCCCTGCGCCGGCAGCAACGTCTCCACCTGCACCGGGCGCGGCCGCACCCCCGCCACCATGGGCGCATCGGGACGGTCCGGCAGCAGCACCTCCCGTGCTTCCTGCAGATTGCCCAGCGTCGCCGACAGCCCCCATACCTGCAGCGTGGGCAGCGCATCGCGCAGGCGGCGCAGATTCAGCTGCAGCAGCACGCCGCGCTTGTTGCCCAGCAGCTCATGCCACTCGTCCACCACCACGCAGCGCAGTTGACGCAGGCGCTCCATCGTGTCCGGGTAGCTCAAGAGCAGGGCAAGCGATTCTGGCGTGGTCACCAGTACGTCCACGCGGCCCTCGCGTGCCAGCCGCTTGTCGCGGCTGCTGGCGTCGCCGGTGCGCAGGCCCACCTGCCAGTCCAGGCCCAGTGCATCGAGTGGTTCGCGCAGGGCGCGTGCTGTATCGGCCGCCAACGCACGCAACGGGGTGATCCACAGCACCTGCAGCACCGGCACCGGCTTCTTCGCGCGGCCGAGGGCGACACGCTTGACCGGATCGATCAGGGCCTGCAGCAGCGGGCCGCCGAACATCGCCAGGGTCTTGCCGCTGCCGGTCGGCGTGTGCAGCAAGCCGGATTCGCCAGCCAGGTAGTGCCGCCACATCGTTTTCTGGAACGGCAGCGGGGACCAGCCACGTCCGGCGAACCAGGCGCTCAGCCGCGCCATCGCCTCGCGTCGCGTCATCGCGCCAACGCCTGCAGCTGCGCCAACGTGTCGGCTTCGGCGGCCGGCTTGTCATGCCGCCAGCGCAGGATGCGCGGAAAGCGCACGGCAATGCCCGACTTGTGGCGCGTGCTGCGGTTCACCGCTTCGAAGCCGAGTTCGAAGACCTGCTCGCCGCGCACGCTGCGCACCGGACCGAAACGCTCCACGGTGTTGGCGCGGATCCAGCGGTCGAGCGCGGCGATCTCCTTGTCGTCCAGCCCCGAATAGGCCTTGGCCACCGGCACCAGCCGCTCGCCGTCCCACACCCCGAAGGTGTAGTCGGTGTACAGCGTGCTGCGCCGGCCGTGCCCTGCCTGCGCATAGATCAGCACCGCATCCACGGTGAGCGGTTCGATCTTCCATTTCCACCAGTCGCCGCGCTTTCTCCCACTCAGATAGGGCGAATCACCGCGCTTGAGCATCAGTCCTTCGACACCACGCTCGCGTGCCTGTGCACGCAGCGTGGCCGCGTCTTCCCAGGTCGCGGCCGAGACGGTGGGCGAGAGCTGCACGCGCGCATCCCCCAGCGTGGAGAGCAGTGCGGCCAGGCGCGCGCGACGCGCGTGCAGCGGTTGTCCGCGCAGGTCTTCGCCGTCGTGTTCCAGCAGGTCGTAGGCGAGCACCCGCACGGGCGTGTCGCGCAGGGTCTTCGGTCCCGGCTTGCGCCGCTGGATGCGGGTCTGCAACGCGGTGAAGGGCAGTGGCTGTACGTGGTCGTCGCGCCACGCCAGCAGTTCGCCGTCGATCACGGTGCCGTCGGGCAGGCCCATCGCGGCGGCTTCAATCTCGGGAAAGCGGCCATCCAGCCGCTCCTCGCCGCGCGACCACAGCGCGGCTTCCCCTTTGCGCCGGAGCAGCTGCAGACGAATGCCGTCCCATTTCCACTCCAGTACCCAGTCGTGCACCGGGCCAAGCGTTTCGGCCTCGGCCTCCAGCGGCGAAGCCAGATAGAACGGGTAGGGCTGCTGGCGGTCCAGCGGCAGCTCCTCGGCGGACAGCAGCATTGCCATCAGGCCGGGTGTGGGCACCCACTCGCCCAGCATGCGCTGTGCGATACGCGCGATGTCGATGCCGGAGAGCTCGGCCAGCGCCTGCTGCACCAGCCGCTGCGACACCCCCACGCGCAGCGCGCCGGTCAGCAGCTTGTTGAACACCAGTCGCTCGGCAGCGGGCAGCTGCCGCCAGCCGCCCAGCACCGCCGCCTGACGCACGGCTTCAGGCTGGTTGGCCACGGCCAGCAGGTGCTGCTCGATCCATTCGGCAAGCGGCCGATCCGGTGCAGCGGTGATCGGGTCGCCCAACAACAGCGTCAGCGTTTCGGCCAGATCGCCCACCTGGTCGTAGCTGTCGCTGACCAACCACGGCGGCAGGCCGGATTCGGTACTCACCCACGCGCGCAGTTCGCCGCTGGCTGCGATCCTGCGCCGGGCACCGCCCACCTTGCCGCCGCTGAGCAGGTACAGCGCCCATGCCGCATCGTGCGGACGCGCGCTGCTGAAGTACGCGACCAGTGCCGCGCGCTTGTCCAGCGTGGCGGTGCTGCGGTCCAGCCGCTGGTACAGGGCGGCGAAGGCTTTCATTCCTCGCTCCCGTAATCGGTGCGGAAGTTGCCGGCGTCCACGCCCTGTTCGCGCAGGAAGGGCACCAGCGCGTCGGTGTTGCCGTGCGTGGCGATCACGCGGCGCGCACCGGTCTCCCGGATGGTCTGCAGCAGGGCCGGCCAGTCGGCGTGGTCGGAGACCACGAAGCCCCGGTCCACATTACGCCGCCGCCGGTTGCCGCGTAGTTGCATCCAGCCGGAAGCAAAGCCCAGCTGATGGCGGCCGAAACGTCGCACCCAGGTCGTGCCGGCAGCGGAGGGTGGGGCGAGGATCAGGC
>JAEWLO010000386.1 GCA_023457475.1 Pseudomonadota bacterium
ATTTCCGCGAGACTGGCCCGATTTTTTTTCCGCAGTCTCAGGCCGGCCAGAGGCCGGCGCTACTTCTTGACCTGTGCCGTGTGCGTTTTCAATGCTTCGGCCAGGCCCGGCACGCCGTCGGCACCGGCCGGCACGGTGATGCTGGAGCCGGTGAAATCGCCGCCAATCGGTTCGGCCCGGCCGCCCAGGCATTCCGCGAGGAAGCCTTCGGTCACGGCATTGAACGCCTTGTTGTTCTCGGGCCGTGCAAACCCATGGCCTTCGTCCGGGAACAGCGCGTAGGTCACCGGAATGTTCTTCTCCTGCATGGCCTTCACGATCTGGTCGCTCTCGGGCTGCTTCACGCGCGGATCGTTCGCACCCTGCCCGATCAACAGCGGCTTGGTGATCTTGTCCACGTGGCTCAGCGGCGAACGCTCGTCCAGCATCTTCTTGCCCTCGGCCGTGCGCGGGTCGCCCACGCGCTTGGCGAACTGCTCGAAGAACGACGCCCAGTACGGCGGAATGGTCGACAGCAGGGTGTTGAGGTTGGAAGGACCCACCAGATCCACACCGCACTTGAAGGTGTCCGGGGTAAAGGTCAGCCCGACCAGCGTGGCGTAGCCACCATAGCTGCCACCGAAGATCGCCACCTGGTCCTTCGTGGTCACCTTGCTGTCCACGGCCCATTGCACGGCATCCAGCAGGTCGTCGTGCATCTTGCCGGCCCACTCGCCATTGCCGGCATTGGTGAACGCCTTGCCGAACCCGGTGGAACCACGATAGTTCACCTGCAGCACCGCATAGCCGCGGTTCGCCAGCCACTGGCTGTAACCGCTGTAGCCGTAGCTGTCGCGCGCCCACGGACCGCCATGGACATACAGCACCAGCGGCACCGGCTTGTCCGGCTTGCCGTCAGCATTGGCGTCGGCGGTCTTCGGCAGGGTCAGGTAGCTCACCAGGGTCAGCCCGTCGCGGGTCTTGATCTCCTGCGGCCACTGCGGCACCAGCGGCTTGCCTTCCAGTTTCGGACGCGCGCCGAACAGCTTGGTCAGCTTGCCGCCGTCAGCGCGGTCGTAGCGGTAATACACCACGGGCTGCTCCGCAGCCGAATACGCCACGATCCAGGTCTTGTCGTCCAACGTGCGGGAGTTCACCCCGATGTCGCCGGGGCCAATCGCCCTGAGCGTCTTCAGATCGGCGGCAATGCCATCTTCCAGCGGCTTCCATTCCTCGCGCAGGTAGTCCACCGCCACAGCCTGCACCTTACCGGTGGTCGGGTCGGACAGGCTGCCACCGATGTCGGCGCGCGGATCCTCGAAGACGAGGGTGCGTTTGCCGGTTGCCGTGTCCATGGCATAGAGCGCGGCCGTATCGCGGTTGCGGGAATCGAACAGGTACAGCGTGTTGCCGTCGGTGGTCAGCCCGGCGGGGCCGGTGGTGAGGCCATCCTCGAACGGAATGTCATCGATCTTGCTCCACCCGCCCTTGTCATCCGGTTTGAGGATGTCGCTGCCACCGTCCTGCCGCGAGCGGGTCGCGTAGCGCACGTTGAAATCTGCGTCCGCCACGTAGCTGGAGATGTCCTGCGTGTTCTTCACCACTTCGGTGCGCTTACCGGTGGAAAGATCCACCGCGTACAGGTCATGCCATTTGGAATCGCGGTCGTTCATCGAGACCAGGACGGCATCGGGCTTGAGGTGGCTCACGCCTACGATTTCCGCACGTGTCTTCGGGAACGGAGAAAGGTCCTTTTCCTGCCCGCTGTTCACGTCGACCGCGAATGCATGGAAGTCCTCGTCGCCGCCGGTATCGCGCAGATACACCAGCGTGCCCGGACGATAGCTCCAGAAGTAGTTGCGGATGCCGCGCGACGTGTCCTTCGTCACCGCCTTCGCGGCCACCATGTCGTTGGCGGGTGCCACCCAGATGTTGAGCACGCCATCGACCGGGGCGATCCAACTGATGAACGCCCCATCCGGGCTGAGCTGCACACCGAAACGCTCGGGATTGCCGAACAGCGCCTCGCGGGGAATCAGCTCGGGCTCCGCAACCGCGGCGGTGGACGGAGGGGCGCCTGCACCCGTGGCGGCGGGGCTGGCGTCGTTGGCGGGCTTGCACCCGGCCAACGCGAGAAGAACGGCGGAAACCAACAACGTAGTGCGCATGACCTGCTCCTTTGGCTGCGACGCTGGGATTCGAACCTCTGCTTCGAACCTCAGCATGGCGTGCAGTGGCAGCGGTCGGCAATATGCCCCAAGTCACGGAATCCTCCCGGTGCGCTGGGTTCAGACGCACGACCCTGTGCCCGCTGCCACGGGACCATCCCGGGTAGGGTCGGTTCCCAAACGACTGGCGACGAAGATGATCGGCACGGTGACGCATGATCTGCATCGAAGTGCGCGCGGAGAGCCTGCTGCGCTCATCGCCATGCGTTATTGCGTAATCACCGTTATCGGCAGTCGTTTGGGAACCGACCCTACCGCACCCATTGCAGTCATTGGCCAGCGCGTCAGTACACAGGTGAAACCCCGACGCTGGACACCTGAGTGCCCTGATTGGCATACCGCCAGCCCACCGAACGCCGCAACTGCTGTGTCATATGCTCAAGAAACACCCTGACCCGGGGAGCCAGCTGCTTGCCCGACCCATGCACCGCGCTCAACGGCGAGGTGGCCAACGCGCAATCCGGCAGCACCTCCACCAGCCGGCCGCTGTCGAGATCCTCGGCCACGTCCCAGATCGACTTGCGGGCGATCCCCGCCCCCTGCACGGCCAGCACCTGGGCCGCGTCGCCGTCATCACACAGGGTGCTGGCCTCCAGCGGAAACGCGACGCTGCCGCCGGGCCGGGCGAACATCCAATGCGCTACGGGCGGACTGCCGGAGGCGATCAGGTCGTGCCCGCGCAGCTCGTCGATGCTGCGCGGCGTGCCGCGCCGCCGGAGATACTCCGGCGAGGCGCACAGAATGCGCCGGTTGGGTGCCAGCTCACGTGCCACCAGCCGTGAATCGTCCAGGGCACCGTAGCGCAGCGCCAGCTCCACGCCCTCGCCCACCAGGTCCACCAGCTCGTCGCGTAGTGACAGATGCACGCGCACACCGGGGTGCGCCTGCTGGAAGCTGCGCACCGCCGGCACCACGTGCCGGCGGCCGAAGCCGTTCGGCGCGGTGAGCTTGAGCACACCGGCCACCACATCCTGGCGCTGCTCCAGCGCGGATTCGGCCGCCTCCACGGCATCCAGAACGCGGCGGCAATGCTCCTGGAACAGGCTGCCTTCGTCGGTCAACGAAGCCCGGCGGGTGCTGCGGTTGAGCAACCGCACCTGCAGGCGGCGCTCCAGCGCGGTGAGCCGCTTGCTGACCACCGCCAGCGAGATGCCCAGCTCACGGGCCGCGGCCGACAGGCTGCCCCCTCGCACGATGCGGTCGAAGGTTCGCAGTTCGTTGAGGTCGTCGATCACCGCTTATTTCCATTCAGGCAAGAGCACCTTTCCCATATTGCCATTCCGGAAACAGTCGCGCATCCACACAATGGGCCCATTCATGCCCGCCGGGGACAGGTTGGCAACACCGACGTGAATGCGCACGTGGCCGCGACAGGAGTTGCGGGATGCTGCGCCCAGCCACCCTGCAGGTAGCCAGACAATGAAAGACGAGAACGAGACGGGCGGCCCGACGCTGACCCGTCGCCGCTTTTTCCAGGGGTTGACCCTGATCCCCGTGGCCGCGGCGCTGCCCGGCTGCGCGCCCGGCACCCCGACTGCTGCCGACGGCAAGCAGGCGGATGCCGCCCCGGACTACACCCCCCAGTACTTCAGCGCAGCCGAGTGGGCGTTCGTCACTGCGGCCTGCGACCGCTTGATTCCATCTGACGAAACCGGCCCGGGTGCCGTGGAATCCGGTGTGCCCGAGTTCCTTGACCGGCACATGCAGACCCCCTACGCCGCCGGAGCCATCTGGTACATGCAGGGGCCGTTCCTGGAGGCGCCGGGCGAGTTCGGCTACCAGGGCAAACTGCCGCTGCGCGACATTCTGCGCGTCGGCATCGGCGCGTTCGACGCGCACTGCCGCAAGGCCTTCGATGGCAAGACCTTCGCCGACCTCGACCACGCCCAGCAGGAAACCCTGCTGAAGGCGGCCGAGGGCGGCAAGCTCGAGCTGGATGCGATCTCCAGCAAGCTGTTCTTCTCCAACCTGCTGGGCGAAGTGAAGAACGGCTACTTCGCCGATCCCAAGTACGGCGCGAACCGCAACATGGGCGCGTGGAAGATGATCGGTTATCCCGGCATGCGTGCCGATTACCTCGACTGGATCGGCGTGCGCGACAAGGCGTATCCGCTGGGACCGGTGGATCTGGCAGGGCGCAGGGGCTGAGCACGATGGCAATCACGAAACCGAAGGTCGACGCGGTCATCGTCGGCATGGGCTGGACCGGCGCGATCCTGGCCAAGGAACTCACCGATGCGGGCTTGAACGTGGTGGCGCTGGAACGCGGCGGCGACCGCGACACGCAGCCCGATTTCGCCTACCCGAACGTGGTGGACGAGCTGGAAGGCTCGGTGCACCGCAAGTACCTGCAGAGCCTTTCGCAGGAAACCGTGACCATTCGTCACAAGCCGTCCGATACGGCAGTGCCCTATCGCCAGATGGGCTCGTTCAAGCCGGGAACCGGCGTGGGCGGCGCAGGCAGTCACTGGAGCGGCGCGCATTTCCGCCCGCTGCCGGAAGACCTGGTCCTGCGCAGCAACCTCGAAGAGCGCTACGGCAAAAGCTTCATTCCGGCCGACATGACCATCCAGGACTTCCCGCTGACCTACGCCGAGCTGGAACCGCATCTGCACATGTTCGAGCTGGTCTGCGGTACCTCCGGCAAGGCCGGCGTGATCAACGGCGTGGTGCAGGACGGTGGCAACCCGTTCGAAGGCTCGCGCCAGGCCGAGTATCCGCTGGGCCCCAATCCCAACTACCTGGGCGGAGAGCTGTTCTACAAGGCCGCCAAGGAAATGGGCTGGCACCCTTACCCGATTCCCGCCTCCAATGCCTCCGGCCCGTACGTCAATCCGTACGGTTGCCAGCTGGGGCCGTGCAACGCCTGCGGCTTCTGCAGCGACTACGGCTGCCTGAACTACTCCAAGGCCAGTCCGAACGCCTGCATCCTGCCGGTGCTGCGCCAGCGCCCGAAGTTCGAGCTGCGCACCCATTCGCAGGTGCTGAAGGTGGATCTGGACAGCACCGGCAAGAAGGCCACCGGCGTCACCTACCTGGACGCGCAGGGCCGTGAAGTACAGCAGCCGGCTGACCTGGTGCTGCTGTGCGCCTTCCAGCTGTACAACGTGCACCTGATGCTGCTCTCGGGCATCGGCGCGCCGTACGATCCGGAAAGCAACACCGGCACCGTGGGCCGCAATTACTCGTACCAGAACCTCAACCGCGTGGTGCTGTTCTTCGACAAGACCGTGCAGGCCAACGGCTTCATCGGCATCGGCGGTGCCGGCACCACCATGGACGACCTCAACGGCAACCAGCTGGACAACGCCAAGGCCGGCTTCATCGGCGGCGGTCTGGTCTGGGCGCGCCAACCCGGCGCGGGCCCCGTGCGTGGCATCAACGTGCCCAAGGGCACGCCCAACTGGGGCGCGGAGTGGAAGAAGGCCGCAGCGGACAACTTCCGCCACAACTTCTATTACGAGGTGCAGGGTGCCTGCATGTCCTACCGGCAGCACTACCTGAGCCTGGACCCGACCTACAAGGATTCCTTCGGCCGTCCGCTACTGCGCATGACCTTCGACTGGCATCCGAACGAGATCAAGGCCTCGCAGTTCTTCGTGGACAAGGCGATGCAGATGAGCCAGGTGCTGAACCCGCTGAGCATGAGCGGCGACGCGAAGAAGGACGGCGAGCGCTACAACATCACCAAGTACCAGAGCACGCACACCTGCGGCGGCGCGATCATGGGCGCGGACCCGAAAACCTCCGCGCTCAACCGCTACCTGCAGAGCTGGGACGTGCACAACGTGTTCGTGATCGGGGCCAACGCCTTCCCGCAGAACAACGGCTACAACCCCACCGGCCTGGTGGGCGGGCTGGCCTACTGGGCCGCCACGGCGATCCGCGAGAAGTACCTGCCCGACCCGGGCCCGCTGGTCCAGGCTTGAGGAGACGCCGATGAAGAAGCTGCTCCTCTGGATCGTCGTGCTGGCCGTGGTGGTGCTGCTGGCCGCCCTTGCCTATGCGTTCATTCCCACCAAAACCCGCGTGCTGGCCGAAGGGCCGGCACCGGACGCCGCGCTGATCGAACGCGGCCGCTACCTGGCCGCCGCCGGTGACTGCACGGCCTGCCACACCCGACCCGGCGGCAAGCCGTTCGCAGGCGGCCTGCCGGTGGCCTCACCGTTGGGCAACATCTACAGCACCAACATCACGCCGGACAAAACCACCGGCATTGGTGCGTACTCACTGGACGACTTCGACCGGGCGCTGCGCCACGGCATCACCCCCGACGGCCGTACGCTGTACCCAGCCATGCCCTACCCGTCCTATGCCCGTGTCACCGATGAGGATGTGCGTGCCCTGCACGCCTACTTCCTGCATGGCGACATCGCCCCGGTAAACGAAGCCAACCGACGGGCGGAGATCGTGTGGCCGCTGTCGATGCGCTGGCCGCTGGCGATCTGGCGCAAGACCTTCGCGCCGGAGGCCGATACCGTGGCCTTCGACGCCAGCCGCTACAACGACCCGCTGGTGGCGCGCGGTGCCTACCTGGTGCAGGGCCTCGGCCATTGCGGCAGCTGCCACACGCCGCGTGGGTTCGCGCTGCAGGAAAAGGCGCTGGACGAAGACGGTGACGCGTATCTTGCGGGCGGGCAGATCATCGACGGCTGGAACGCGGTGAACCTGCGCGGCAACGAAGCCGACGGCCTGGGCCGCTGGACCGCCCAGGACATCGTCGACACCCTGCAGACCGGCCGCAACGCACATAGCGCGGTGGTGGGCACGCCGATGGCGGATGTGGTGCTGCACAGCACCCAGCACCTTACCGAGGAAGACCTGCGCGCGATGGCGGCCTATCTGAAGGAGCTGCCGGCCGTGGCACACGATCCTTCGTCGTATGCCGTCAGCGATGCCACCGCGAAGAAGCTGCAGGCCGGCATCAACGACAGCCGCGGAGCCGAGATGTTCGTGGACAACTGCGCGGCCTGCCACCGCACCGATGCCAAGGGCTACACGAACGTGTTTCCGGCCGTGGCCGGCAACCCCACCGTGTTGGCAGAAGACCCGACCTCGGTCCTCCGCCTGCTGCTGCATGGCAGTGCGTTGCCCTCCACCACCAAGCGCCCCTCGAACCTCGGCATGCCCGGGTTCTCCGAGCGCCTGAGCGATGAAGAGATCGCCCAGCTGGCCACCTACATCCGCCAGGAATTCGGCAACAAGGCCGGTTCGGTGACCGCCACGCAGGCGGCGGCGGTGCGGCGTGACCTCAAGGAAGAGGCCACGCACGATCCGACTTCGGCCGAAATCGACCCCTGATCAGGCTGCCGGGGCCGGGCGCAACCCGGCCCCACCGGGCATTACGCGTAGGGACACGCCATGCGTGTCCTCGCGGTGCCGAATCCCACGCACGCCTTGCGCAACGCAAGGCCCACATGACATCGTTCCACCGCTGCCCTCTCACACGGACGTGGAACCATGTCACACCCACACAAGGCCTGGCTGGCACTTGCCCTGTTGGCCATAGCCAGCCCCGCCTCCGCCTCGGATTTCACCGGCGTTCTGGCTCTCTTCTTCGGCGCACCGCTGCAGCTTTTCGTCATCCTGCTTGCCTCCTTCATCCATCTGCGCCGCCGCCCGCCCTCCAGCACAGCCACCGGGCTGGCGATCGTCGCGCTGTTATCCAGCGTGCCACCGTTCGCGATCCTCGCGCTGCTCGCCCACTCCGTGCTCGTCTTCAGCTGGGCTCCGCTACTGCTGCTCATCGTGGCAGCTGCCGGGTGGATCTGGCATAACCCCCGCAGCTGGCCGGCACCTACACTGGCGGGGCTGCTGCTGGTCCTTGCCGTAGGCATGGGGGGATTGATGGGATGGGATCTCAGCCGTCTGCTGGGCGGCAACGATGCGATCATCTACCTCATCATGTTGATGCTGCTGGGGCTGTGTGCCTGCGCGGTCTGGCTGTGCATCCGCGTGATATGGCCCGCACGCAAGCGCGCAGCCGACGGCGGCAATGCTGATCGCCCAACGGAAACCCCGTACTGGCGTTTCAACCTGGGCTCAGTGCATCAAGGCGTGTTGCCGGCGGTAGTGCTGTTACTTACAGCCGGTTACGGCATATATACAGTTCTGAGCAAAGTGAGATCGTGAGTAACGGCCTCAAGGAATGCGTTTGTCAGCCGATAAGCGATGGGCACGCGTTCCGCTCGTGGACGCCGCATCACCGCCCCCCGACTTCTCAAGGATGACGTTTCAATGCGCCCCATGGCACCCATCATCTGCTTCGCGCTGCTGGCCCTGACAATGCCGGAGCGTGGCGCGGCCGCCACCTACGACCCCAGCCCGGAGCACCGGCAGGCGACTACCCCGCTGAACCCGGCCCTGCTGCTGGTTCCCGAATGCACGGGTGCCATGCGCGAGGCGGGCCAGCGGGAAATGTGCAATGCGTTTGCCGACCGGCTCAGCGCCCTGGTAGCGGCCCGCGGTGGACGCGATATCGAGATCGTGCGCTACAACCCGCGGCAACAGATGCGGGACTTCCCCTTCAATGGCAAGGAAAAGTACAGCATTCCCGCCGAAGCGCTGAAGGACAAGGCGTTCGTCCTCGCCTTCCGTGTTCCGGAGATCAATACGTTCGGATACAACGAGCCGGGCGTGGGGCGTGTTTACAGCAAGAGCAGCCTGATCAACGTCAAGGCCTTCCTCAACGATGGTGAGTTCACGCCGTTCGGCTACGGTGGCGTCAGCGAAATACATGGCGAACGCGCCCCCACCGAGCTCACCGTCCCTGCTGTCCAGAAAGCAGCAGAATCGTTCTTCGTGGGTCTCACCCAGCAGCGCTGCAAGTCGATGGCCATCAAGTGCGAAGGAACCTTCAGCGTGGCGTTCCCCAGCGAGAAGCGCCCCACGTTCACCGTCGTGCCGTAACGCCCTGCGGAGAAGGACTGTCCGGGGTTCGTGAGGGCGGACCGAGGGTCCGCCCTAC
>JAEWLO010000387.1 GCA_023457475.1 Pseudomonadota bacterium
GTGTACGACACCACCATCTTCGTGCGTGATTCGATCAAGGCCGTCGTCTCGACCCTGCTCGAAGCCATCGCTCTGGTGGTGCTGGTGGTGATCCTGTTCCTGCAGCCCTGGCGCGCCTCGATCATTCCGCTGATCGCCGTGCCGGTGTCCATCGTGGGTACCTTCGCCGCGCTGTACCTGTTGGGCTTCTCCATCAACACGCTGAGCCTGTTCGGGCTGGTGCTGGCGATCGGCATCGTGGTCGACGACGCCATCGTGGTGGTGGAAAACGTCGAGCGCAACATCGAGGAAGGGCTGTCGCCCACGGCGGCCGCGCACCAGGCGATGAAGGAAGTGTCCGGCCCGATCATCGCGATCGCGCTGGTGCTCTGCGCCGTGTTCGTGCCGATGGCGTTCCTGTCCGGCGTGACCGGTCAGTTCTACAAGCAGTTCGCCGTCACCATCGCCATCTCCACGGTGATCTCGGCGATCAACTCGCTGACCCTGTCGCCGGCATTGGCCGCGCGCCTGCTCAAGCCGCATGACGCGCCGAAGGATGGCCCGACGCGCATCATCGACCGCCTGTTCGGCTGGGTGTTCCGGCCGTTCAACCGCTTCTTCAAGTCCAGCTCTGAAAAGTACGAGCGCGGCGTCTCGAAGATCCTTGGCCGTCGCGGCGCGGTGTTCGTGGTGTATGCGGTGCTGCTGGTCGCCACCGGCTTCATCTTCAAGGTGGTGCCGCCGGGCTTCATCCCGACCCAGGACAAGCTGTACCTGATCGCCGGCGTGAAGCTGCCGGAAGGTTCATCCATCGCGCGTACCGATGACATGCTGCGCAAGGTGGCGAAGATCGCCCAGGAAACCGACGGCGTGGCCCACACCATTTCGTTCCCGGGCCTGAACGCGCTGCAGTTCACCAACACGCCCAACACCGGCGTGGCGTTCATCCCGCTCAAGCCGTTCAACGAGCGCAACGGGCGGACCGCAGCGCAGATCAATGCCGAGATCAACCAGAAGATCGCCGGACTGGGCGAGGGCTTCGCGTTCGCGATGATGCCGCCGCCGATCCTCGGCCTGGGTAACGGCAACGGCTACCAGATGTTCATCGAGGACCGCGGAAACCTCGGCTACGGTGCGCTGCAGAATGCCGTGC
The DNA here is from genome assembly GCA_023457475.1 of Pseudomonadota bacterium. Classification (GTDB taxonomy): domain Bacteria; phylum Pseudomonadota; class Gammaproteobacteria; order Xanthomonadales; family Xanthomonadaceae; genus Stenotrophomonas. The sequence continues at coordinate 1,133 of JAEWLO010000387.1, forward strand.
AGGCCATGCAGGGCACCGTTGCGCAGACTCCCGGCATGGCCTTCCCGATCACCAGCTACCAGGCCAACGTGCCGCAGCTGGATGCGGAGGTGGACCGGGTCAAGGCCAAGGCGCAGGGCGTGGAGCTCACCGAGCTGTTCGACACCCTGCAGACCTACCTGGGTTCGTCGTACGTCAACGACTTCAACCAGTTCGGTCGTACCTGGCAGGTGATCGCCCAGGCCGACGGCCAGTTCCGTGACAAGGTGGAAGACATCGGCAAGCTGCGCACCCGCAACAACCGGGGCGAGATGGTGCCGATCGGTTCGATGGTGACCGTCAAGGAAACCTTCGGTCCGGACCCGGTGCTGCGCTTCAACGGCTACCCGGCCGCCGACCTCGCCGGTGAAGCCGATCCGCGCCTGCTGTCCTCGGCCGAAGCCATGAACAAGCTGACCGAGATCGCCGGCCAGGTGCTGCCGGTAGGCATGACCACCGAGTGGACCGACCTGAGCTACCAGCAGGCCACCCAGGGCAAGGCTGCCTTCATCGTGTTCCCGGTCGCCATCCTGCTGGCGTTCCTGGTGCTGGCCGCGCTGTACGAGAGCTGGTCGCTGCCGCTGGCGGTGATCCTGATCGTGCCGATGACGCTGCTGTCGGCCCTGTTCGGCGTATGGTTGACCGGCGGTGACAACAACGTGTTCGTGCAGGTGGGCCTGGTGGTGCTGATGGGTCTGGCGTGCAAGAACGCGATCCTGATCGTCGAATTCGCCCGCGAGCTGGAAATGGGCGGCAAGGGGATCGTGGAAGCCGCGCTGGAAGCGTGCCGCCTGCGTCTGCGTCCGATCGTGATGACCTCCATCGCGTTCATCGCCGGCACCATTCCGCTGGTGCTGTCGCACGGTGCGGGTGCCGAGGTGCGTTCGGTCACCGGTATCACGGTGTTTGCCGGCATGCTGGGCGTCACCCTGTTCGGTCTGTTCCTCACCCCGGTGTTCTACGTGGCGCAGCGCAAGTTCGTCAGCCGCAATGGCGGCGGCCAGCTGGTCAGCCACGGCGAATCCACCCTTCATCACTGATTCCCATCCCCACGAGGTTCCTGCAATGACGACTGAAACCCAGAAGATCGCGCTGGTCACCGGCGCTACCCGTGGCATCGGCTTTGAAACCGTGCGCCAGCTGGCCCAGGCCGGCGTGCACACGCTGCTGGCCGGCCGCAACCGCGATACCGCCGTGGCCGAGGCGCTGAAGCTGCAGGCCGAGGGCCTGCCGGTGGAGGCGATCCAGCTGGACGTGAACGACGCCGCCAGCATCGACGCCGCCGTAAAGACCGTGGTCGAGCGCCACGGTCGCCTGGACATCCTGGTCAACAACGCCGGCATCCTGGCCGACGACACCACGCTGCCTCCGTCCGGGCAGAGCCTGGACACCTGGCGCACCACGTTCGAAACCAACCTGTTCGCGGTGGTCGCCGTGACCAACGCGTTCCTGCCCCTGATCAAGGCGTCGCCCGCCGGCCGCATCGTCAACGTGTCCAGCATCCTGGGTTCGATGACCCTGCACAGCCAGCCGGGTTCGCCGATCTACGGCTTCATGGTGCCGGCCTACAACGCCTCCAAGAGCGCGGTGAATGCCTGGACCGTGCAGCTGGCCTACGAACTGCGCGACAGCACCACCAAGGTCAACACGGTGCATCCGGGTTACGTGAAGACCGACATGAACAAAGGCGAAGGCGAGCTGGAAATCGCCGACGGTGCGCGCTCCAGCGTCGGCATGGCACTGATTGGAGCCGACGGTCCGAACGGCAGCTACACCTACCTGGGCGAGGTGCTGCCATGGTGATCCGCCTGTTGACCGTGGCCGTTACCAGCGCGCTGCTGGCCGGCTGCGTCAGCGTCGGCCCCAACTACCAGGCACCGCCGGCCGAGCCGGTGGTGCTGCAGGGCGCGGCCGCACCGGTGTTCACCGAAGCGTCCCCGGTGGCCAGCTGGTGGGCACAGTTCGATGACCCGGTGCTGGAGCAGCTGGTGCACGATGCGCTGGGAGCGAACCTGGACCTGCGCATCGCCATGGCCCGCGTGCGCGAGGCCCGCGCGGTGTTCGTGGAGCAGCGCCTGGACCAGCTGCCGCATGTCACCGCCGGTGGCAGTTACGACCGGCGCAAGCAGCCTGATGCGACCGTGGGCGGCGAGCGTGTGTTCAGCGAAACCTACCAGCTTGGCTTCGACGCCGGCTGGGAGCTCGACCTGTTCGGTCGCCAGCGCCGCGCGGCCGAAGCGGCGCGCGCGGACCTCGGCGCGGAGCAGGACAATCTTGCCGATGCGCAGGTCACCGTGGCCGCCGAGGTGGCGCGCAACTACTTCGAACTGCGCGGTACGCAGAAGCGCATCGATGT
>JAEWLO010000388.1 GCA_023457475.1 Pseudomonadota bacterium
GGCGGTCCGCGGGTCGGCCAACGGCCGGCGCCACCGATCCGCGGTTGCGTTTGAATTTCCTGTGGCCACCGACCGACTGTCGAGGGCGGGTCGGGGTGGGTTTGCGAAGGTGTGAGCCGCATGGATGCGGCGACCAAGCCCCCATGGACGGGTTCACGGCGTCCTTCGAAAACCAACACCGTCCCGCCAAAACACGGAACCGTTGCGCAAAGGCTCTTCGCGAAGAAAAAAAACGGCGAGCCGAAGCCCGCCGTTTCTTGAACCTTCCGCGATCCTGAAATCAGGCCGCTTCAGACTGCGAAGCGCCCTGCTTGCGGTCGTAGTAGCTGGCCGCTCGCAGTTCGTGCGGATCGAAGTCGTCGACCGTGATCGTGTCCAGGGTCAGCGTGCGCAGCTCTTCCAGCAGCGTGCGCTCGTCCTGGGTGATCACGCCCTCGGCCACGGCTTCGTCCAGCTGCGAAGCGAAGTCCAGCGCCTCGATGCCCTTGGTCTTGAGGGCCTTGAGGAACTTGCGCTCCACCGGCTCGGCCATGATCGCCTTGGCCAGGTAGCTGTTGATGCGGCCGCCCGGATTGTTGTCGCACGGGGTCAGGAAGACGCCATTGGCCAGACGCTCGCGGGCCTCGTTCGGAGCCATCAGCAGCGCGGCCACGCGGCGGCTCAGGCGGTCGCCCGGAGCCTCGGCGCGACGGCCGAACGGGAAGATCAGCAGCCACATCAGCCAGCCGATGGGGCGGATCGGGAAGTTGCGCAGCGCCGCCGACAGCGACTCCTCGATCTTGTGCACGCTGTCGTGGAACGCCCACGCCAGCAGCGGCTGGTCGGCGGCCGGCGCGCCTTCGTCGTGGTAACGCTTGAGCATCGCGCTGGTCATGTAGACATGGCTCAGCACATCGCCCAGGCGGCCCGACAGCGATTCCTTGAACTTCAGCTTGCCGCCCAGCGTCATCATCGAGATGTCCGCCATCAGCGCCAGGTTGGCCGAGTAACGGTCCAGCTTGCGGAAATAGCGGCGGGTGTAGGCGTCGCCCGGTGCGGCACCGAAGCGGGCACCGGTCAGGCCGAACCAGAACGAACGCACCGCGTTGGAAATGCCGAACCGGATGTGGCCGAACAGGCTGCGGTCGAACGCCTCCAGGCCGGCACGGGTGTCCGGGTCCTGCGCGGCCTTCATTTCCTGGAGCACCCACGGGTGGCAGAGGATCGCACCCTGGCCGAAGATCAGCAGGCTGCGGGTCATGATGTTGGCACCCTCCACCGTGATCGCGATGGGCGCGGCCTGCCAGCTGCGGCCCGCGAAATTCCGCGGCCCCAGGATGATGCCCTTGCCGCCGATCACGTCCATCACGTCCGAGATCACTTCCCGGCTCATGTTGGTGCAGTGGTACTTGGCAATGGCAGACGGCACGGACGGCACGTCGCCGCGGTCCACCGCGGCGGCGGTGGCCTGCGACAGCGCGCTGATCTTGTAGGCCTTGCCCCCGATGCGGGCCAGGGCTTCTTCCACGCCTTCGAAGCGGCCGACCGACAGGCCGAACTGCTTGCGGATGCGCGCGTAGGCTCCGGTGACCACCGCGCCGGCCTTGGCACCACCGCTGGCGGTGGAGGGCAGGGTGATCGAGCGGCCCACGGCCAGGCACTCGTTGAGCATGTTCCAGCCCTTGCCGGCCTTCTCCGCACCGCCGATCAGCTGGGTGAGCGGAATGAAGATGTCCTTGCCGCGGATCGGACCGTTCTGGAAGGTCGAATTCAGCGGGAAGTGGCGGCGGCCGATCTCGACGCCGGCGGTGTCACGCGGCAGCAGGGCCAGGGTGATGCCGATGTCGCGCGTATCGCCGATCAGCCCGTCCGGGTCGTACATGCGGAAGGCCATGCCGATCAGCGTCGCGACCGGGGCCAGGGTGATGTAGCGCTTGTCGAAGGTGAGCTTGACGCCCAGCACCTGCTCGCCGTTCCACTCGCCCTTGCAGACGATGCCGTAGTCGGGAATCGAGGTCGCGTCCGAACCGGCGAACGGACCGGTCAGGCCGAAGCAGGGTACTTCGCGGCCGTCGGCCAGGCGGGGCAGGTACAGATCCTTCTGCGACTGGGTGCCGTAATGCACCAGCAGTTCGCCCGGGCCCAGCGAGTTGGGCACGCCCACGGTGGAGCTCACCACGCTGGAGACCGAGGCCAGCTTCTGGATCACCTTGTGGTGCGCCAGCGCGCTGAAGCCCAGGCCACCGTATTCCTTCGGAATGATCATGCCGAAGAACTTGTTCTTCTTGATGTAGCTCCACAGCTCCGGCGGCAGGTCGGCATGGACATGGGTGATTTCCCAGTCGTTGACCATCCGGCACAGTTCTTCCACCGGACCGTCGAGGAACGCCTGCTCCTCCGCGCTGAGCTGCGGCTTGGGGTAGTTGAGCAGCTTGTTCCAGTCCGGGTCACCGGTGAACAGTTCGCCTTCGAATCCGACCGAACCGGTTTCCAGCGCGATCCGCTCCGTCTGCGACAGTGGCGGCAGCACCTTGCGGAACACCTTCATCATCGGGCCGGTCAGCAGCGGCTTGCGGATGAACGGCAGCAGCAGCGGCACGGCAATGACCGCGACGAGCGCCGCAGCCACGATCGTGGCCGTCTGGTTGACATAGGGAATGAACCAGCAGGCAGCCAGCAGCGCGAGGCTGATGAGCGTCCAGGTGATCAGGCGCATCCGGTGGTAGGCGACGAACGCGCCTGCCAGCAGGATGGCGAGGAAGGGAACGACAAAGCTCATGAGCGTGCTCCGGTGACGTGCTCGGGTGTGGCGGACAGTGCCGCGGCGGAAGCCGGGGTCAACACGTCCAGGTAGTCCAACACAGTGGCGGTAAAGGCATTGTTGTCGTCGCCGGCGACCATGTGGGTGGCCTCCGGCAGCTGTACGTGGCGCGCGTGCGGTACCAATGCCAGGAATTCGGCCACCGTCTGCGGGGTGACCAGGTTGCTGCGCCCGCCGCTGACCAGCAGCACCGGGCATTTCACCTGCCGCGCCGCTTCGGCCAGCGCGTCCTGGTGCTGCTCGCTGTCACGCGCCAGCTCAGCCACCAGGCGTGGGTCCCAGTGCCAGCGCCAGCGTCCGTGGCCGTCGTCGCGCAGCAGCGCGCGCAGCGAGTCCTCGGACTTGCGTGGGCGGTGTGGCATGTAGGCGGAGATGACATCGGCAGCGTGCGCCAGCGAGTCGAAGCCGTCCGGGTGCGCGGTCATGAAGGCGAGGATGCGCTCCACCCCGGCCGTATCCCAGCGCGGGGTGATGTCCACCAGCACCATGGCCGAGAACAGTCCCGGCCAGCGCGCTTCGGCCAGCAGGCCGAACAGCCCGCCCATGGAGGCCGCGACCAGAATGGGCGGCTGCGGCTGCTCCCCGGCCAGCACGATCAGGTCGTCGGCGAACTGTTCGCCGTGATAGGGCAGATCGGCGGCGTTCCAGTCGGAATCACCGTGACCGCGTGCGTCATAGGCCAGTGTCTGGTAGCCCGCCTCCGCCAGCGCCTGTGCTGTCGGAATCCAGGCGTGGCGGGTCTGGCCGAAACCGTGCGCGAACACGACGGTGCCACGACGTCCGGCGGGCGTGCGGGACACGGCCAGGGTGGTGTCGCGCGCCGCGGTCATGCGCTCATCGGCTACAACAGCGGAAAGGGAAGAGGGCGTGACCATACTCGTTAGTATGGACCTGTCCCGGGGCAAGTCAATACCTATGAGTATGGTTGTGTGAATTCCACACAAACCAACCCCGGCGTATGGTTAAATCATCACCATGAATGAACCTGAAGCTTCCGCCGCCGAGCCCCGCGCCGGCCGCAACAGCCGCCTCAGTGCGGAAGACTGGGCGCAGGCCGCGCTCGACCTGATTGCTGAACAAGGTGTGGGTGCGGTGGCCGTCGAGCCGCTGGCGCGCCGGCTTGGCGTGACCAAGGGTAGCTTCTACTGGCATTTCCCCTCGCGCGATGCGCTGCTGCAGGCGGCGCTGGAGCGCTGGGAGCTGTTCGAGCAGGAGCAGGTATTCGGCAGCCTGGAAGATGTTCCGGATCCGCGCGCACGCCTGCGCCAGCTGTTCCAGGTGGTGGCGCACGAAGTGCAGCCGCATGTGATCTACAGCGAACTGCTCAAGGCCCTGGACCATCCGATGGTGCGGCCGGTGATCGACCGCGTCTCGCACCGTCGCCTGGAGTACCTGGTGGCGTCGTTCCGGCAGGCCGGGTTGAGCCGTACCGATGCGCAGCACCGTGCACGCCTGGCGTATGCCGCGTATGTGGGCTTCCTGCAGCTGTCGCTGCAGTTGCAGCAGCCCAAGCAGGCCCGCGAGGACTTCGAGGCCTACGTGGAGCACGTGATCGAGACGCTGATTCCGGTCTGATCCGCTTCGGCGGAAGCACGACGAGAGGCCGCGGAAACGCGGCCTTTTTCGTGTGTGTTGTTTCCGGCACCGTGCTGTCGGCAGAAAGAACAACGGCCCCTTACGGGGCCGTTGTACTTCAACTGCTACATATTGCTACTGCCAGATCAGAACTTCTGGGTGTAGCGCATGTAGTAGAAGCGACCCGGGATTTCATACTGCGGGTCGAAGCTGTTGGCGAACGTGGTGAACGACTTCGGCGGATCACGGTCGAAGGCGTTGTTGACACCCACGGTGATGCGGGCGTTCCACGGAGCCTGCCAGTAGCCGCTCAGATCGGTATAGGTGACGCTGGAGATCTTGCGCTGCGGATCCGGCTCGCCCTTCAGACCGATATGATCGGCATCCGAGCACAGCAGGGCGAAATTGGCGCCGCCGAAAGCGGTGCCGGTGCAGTCTTCGTTCTGCCTGGAGTAGTAACGAGCCGCTGCGGTGGCACCGAAGTCGCCCAGCTGCCAGTTCACCATCAGGTTGGAACGGACACGCCAGTAGTTGTCGCGGCTCAGGTAGTTGCCAACGCGGTTGTAGCCCTCGGTCACCGGATCTTCGATCGTGTACTTGGAGGTGTACGCGGTATCCAGCACGAAGTTGAAGCTGCCGTACTGGGTATCCGGCAGACGGTAACCCAGGGTCACGTCCCAGCCTTCCACTTCCATGGTGCCCACGTTGCTCGGCACGGCCAGCAGGTTCGAGATCTGGCCGGTGGCATCACGCTCGATCAGGTCGCACTGCGACTGCACGCCCTGGGTGTAGCAGGAGTCCAGCGTCTGCTGGGCGGTCTGCGCGTAGATGGCACCTTCGATCTTGATGTTCCACCAGTCAACCGAGATGTCCAGGCCCTGTGCGAAGCTCGGGCTGTAGACGAAGCCCAAGGTCTTCGAGGTCGAGGTTTCCGGGCCCAGGTTCACGTTGCCGCCGGTCGTGGTGCGGATCTGCGAGTTCGACTGGTTGTAGGCCGGCACGCCCTGGCAGCTGGCAGGCGGGGAGTTGGGGTTGTTGATCTGGGTGCCAGCGCAGGGATCGGCCACGTCTTCGAACGTGTCGCTGATGCCCGAGTACAGTTCGCTGATGGTCGGTGCACGGAAGCCTTCAGACCAGTTACCGCGGATCATCAGGTCGTCGATCGGCTTCCAGCGGAAACCGAACTTGCTGTTCAGCGTGTTGCCGAAGTTGCTGTAGTCAGAGAAGCGGGTAGCCACGCTGAAGTCCAGCAGCTGTGCGCCGGTGACGCCGGACAGGACCGGGATCGCCAGTTCCAGGAACGCTTCGTCCAGCTTGTACGCACCATCAGTGGCGGTACGGGCGTTGCCGGTGGTGTCGCCGGAGTTGATCAGGGCGTCCGGGCCGTCGAAGCCGGATTCCTCGCGGTGCTCGACACCCAGCGAGAAGGCGAACGCGCCGCCCGGCAGGTCGAACAGCTCACCGCCGATGCTGCCGTAGTAGGTCTTCTGCTCGTAGCCATAGACGTCATGCGCGGTGAAGCCTGCGTAATCGATCATTTCCGGGGTCAGCGAACCGGCACCGCTCAGCATGTTCATCGGCACGCAGCCGTCGATCACCGAGGCAGCGACGCCGCCGGCAGCCGGGGTACCACAGCGTGCCACGCCGCCAGCGTCGATGAACGACGGGCCCAGGGCGTTACGCAGCGCGGAGATGTTGAAGAAGCCGGTGGTGACGTCGGTCTGGTCGTTCTTGCCGTAGAACATACCGGCTTCCCAGTTCCAGAAGCGGCTGCCCACTTCGAAGTCGCCTTCGAACGCGCCGTTGAAGGCGTAGGTCTTGACGTTCTGCTTGTAGATACGACCGCCAGTCTCGTTCGCACGGTACTGGATGTAATTGATGTCACGGCCGGTGGTGTTGTAGATGTTGCGGCCGCTGATGACGATGTTCGAACCGTTGGTACCCGGAGCAGCGGCACCCAGCGTGATCGGCATGGCAGCCAGGATCTGCTCGGACTCACGCTCGTTGTACGTCACCGTGGTCTTGAAGCGGACGTTATCGGTGATGTTCAGACCGGCGTCGGCGAAGATCGAGGTACGCTCCTGCGGAGTGATCAGCAGGTTGCCCGGCGCGTGGTTGAAGCTGTCGGCCTGGGTGTAGTTGCGCCAGGTGCTGCCGCCGTTGCCCGTGATGAAGTAGCCGGCGCTGCCGTCCGGGCGGGTTGCGCCCTGGCTGGTCACGCCATTCGTGGTCACCGGGCCGGTGAAGGCGAAGCGGCCATCGGGGGTGGTGGAGCTGTTGCCCGTGTACGGCACGGCACCGAATACCGGCACGGCCGAGATGGCACGGTCGCCCGCCCACACTTCCTCTTCCTTCACGTAGCCGATACCCAGGGTGGCGTGCCACTTGTCACCGGCCGAACCGATGGTGAAGTCGTAGGCCTGGCGCTGGCCGTCGCCCTTGTCGTACTGGCCGACATAGGCATTGGCTTCGGCACCGTCGAAGTTCTGGCGCAGGATGATGTTGACCACGCCGGCGATGGCGTCCGAACCGTAGATGGTCGACGCGCCGTCCTTCAGGACTTCCACGCGCTCGACAGCAGCCGACGGAATGGTGTTCAGGTCGACGGCGCCGCCCAGGCCGGTACCACCGACCCAGCGACGGCCGTTGACCAGCACCAGGGTACGGCTGGAACCCAGGTTGCGCAGGTTCACGCGGGTTTCGCCGTTACCGCCGTTGTTGTAGGTGCTGTTGAGGGTCGAGCCGCTGGTGGCGATGTTCTGGATGATGTCGCCGATCGAGGTCTGGCCCTGAGCCTGGATGGCCTGGCGATCCATGACGAACACCGGCTGCGACGTCTCAACGTCGGTGCGCTTGATGCGCGAGCCGGTGACTTCGATCTTGTCCAGGGTCTGGGTGTCCTGGGCGTAGGCAGCGCCGGTGGTGCCGGCGGTGACCACGAGCGCGAACGCGATGGCGTCACGCAGCTTGTTTGTCCTGCAATTCATTGGCTCTCTCTCTCCAAGGGAATCTTGGGTATTCACTGGGGTGTGTGCCTGGAGGCGGTGCCAAAGGGAGCACCAAAGACCACAAGGCTGACTCGATACTAACTCCCGTGTCGCAAGAATTAAAGTAGCGTTAATGAAGTCTGTGGACTGTGTGAAATTCGGCAAAGTCCTTGTGGATCAAGGAATTCGCGGCATGAAGTGCTCATTTGTTAAAAAATCGTTATAAAAATAGTTGCAGTTGATTTGTCACGCTCTGTATCGAAGGGGCCTGATGGCCGATGAACGGTCA
>JAEWLO010000389.1 GCA_023457475.1 Pseudomonadota bacterium
GAGCCACGCCCTGCGTGGCTGCGCGATCCACGTCAAAAACCCGTTACAACGTGATCCAGAAGCACGCGTACTGCCGCCGCAACCCGAAGGTGGTCCGTGCCGGCGTGGCCGTGTTTTTCAACGTCTGCTCCAACCGCAACCCGACCGGCCGTGGACGGACAGGCGCGGCCGGCGGTGTCATCTCCACCCCCGGAGCAGCGGACGCCGCTGCATCCGGGTCCGGCGGCAGCATCACCGGCATCGGTGCCTCATCCGCCTGCGGGTACACCGGCGCGATATCCACCAGCGGCCGCTGCACCACGGCTTCCAGCCGGCCGATGATCTGGTTGGCGGTGGCATTGGAGACATTGCCCCACAGGTAGATGGACGAAAGCCGGTTCACGTCCTGCTGGCTGACCGCGTCGCGGATCTGCCCGGTGAGCTCGCTCAGCCGCCGCGCACAGCCGGCCCGGTAGATGCCGGTGTTGCCTTCAGGAGCCGTACCCCGCGGCTGCCGCGCGGTCGCGTCCATCGCGTCGCAGCTGCGGTCGGTGAACACCGTCTGCCCCTGGGCATTGGTACAACGGTTCACACGTTGCTGGGCCTGTACCCCGGCAGGGCACAGCACGACAGCACACAGCAGCAGCACAGGCAGTTTCATCGCAGCAGCGTAACGCCGAACGCGTGAACCCGATACCGTCCGAAAATCTCAACGCCCCAACAACGCCAACACCTGCTGGGTCGGCCGCGCCAGATTCAACGAATAGAAGTGCAGTCCCGGTGCCCCTCCGTCCACCAGTCGCTGGCACAGCTGCGCCACCACCTCGGCCCCGAACGCCCGCACGGAATCGGCATCGTCGCCGTAGGCCTGCATCTTCTTGCCGATCCAGCGCGGAATTTCCGCCCCGCACTGCTCCGAAAACCGGCGCAGCTGGCTGAAGTTGGAGATCGGCATGATGCCGGGCACGATCGGCACCTGCACGCCCATTGCCCGCACGGCGTCGACAAAGTGGAAGTAGGCGTCGGCATTGAAGAAGTACTGGGTGATGGCCGCATCCGCACCCGCGTCGACCTTGTCCTTGAAGTAACGCAGGTCACGCAGCGCATCCTCGGCCTGCGGGTGCGTTTCGGGATACGCCCCGACCTCGATATGGAAGAAGTCGCCGTGCTCGGCCCGGATGAAGGCGATCAGCTCGGCGGCATAGAGCAGCTCGCCGGGATGGCCCATGCCGGAGGGCAGGTCGCCGCGCAGCGCCACGATGCGCCGGCACCCGATGGCCCGGTACAGCTTGAGCAGCTCGCGGATCTCCTCGCGGCTGCCGCCCACGCAGGACAGGGGCGGGGCGGCATCGAACCCATGGTGCTGCTTCAGGTGGCGAACGGTCTCGGAGGTGTAGCTCAACGTCGAGCCGCCGGCCCCGAATCTGCAGGACACGTATTCCGGCGCGTAGGCTTTCAGCTTGGCCGCGGTGCGATCCAGCTGGGCGCGCTGGTCATCGTTCTTGGGCGGGTAGAACTCGAAGCTGATGGCGGTCATGGGCGAGGGCGGCGAGCGGATGTGAGTGGAGTATATCGCTCCATCGCGATGAATGTTAAACATGACGGGTGCCGCAGCGGGAGACGTGGCCTACCATAAGGGCTGTTCATGCACGCCGACCCCATGTCCATCGTCCTCACCGAATTCGCCCGTCCCCGCCTGTTCCCCCGCACGCCGCGCGGCAACACGATCCAGGACTGCACCGCCGAGCAGTTCCAGGCCCATCTGAACGCGCACGCGCCGTTCAAGGTGCTGGACGGGTACGCCCCGTTCTGCAAGCTGTACGTGTACGAGAACTGGACCAGCACCCGCTGCCTCACCGTGCCGATCACCGAAGAGAACCGCCACCAGCTGCGCAGCGCCTACGAGGCCCGCAACCGCGACGAGCTGCCGGTGCTGGTGCGTTGGTTCGAGGGTGTGGAATCGCCGCGGGCCAACTACCTGGTGGTGATCCTCTACAGCGCCGGGCAGCTGGCGAAGGAAGGCTCGCCGATCGAGGCCGACTGGGGCATTGTCGGCTGCATCTACACCGCTGAGCCGGAAGAGGTACCCATGGCCCCGATCACCATGATGCGCAACGCACTGGGTGTGGAAGAGGGCGGTTCCGGCGTGCCCTTGGACCGGGAGGCGTATGCGCGTGCGGTGGCGTTCTGGGACAACAACGCGAACTGGCGGCCGTAACGGCGGATGCTGCCCGGCGGATCGCATCCTTGCGGGACCTCGGCCGGGCAGAGCCCGGCGCTACGTCCTGGGTTTGCCCACAGGGGCGTAGGTGGCATCGGTCAACGCCACCAGATCCGCCGGTGCCAGCGCCACTTCCAGGCCCCTCCGGCCCGCGCTCACATGCACTTCTGCCAGCGACTGCGCGCTGGCGTCGACGAAAGTGCGGTGCCGCTTCTTCTGCCCCAGTGGACTGATGCCGCCAACCAGATAGCCGGTTGCGCGCTGCGCCACGGCAGCATCGGCCATTTCGCACTTGCGGCATCCGGCGGCCTCGGCGAGGGCCTTGAGGTCGAGTGAGCCGCTCACCGGCACCACGGCCACGAGCAGTTCGTGACGTTCGGTGCTGGCCACCAGGGTCTTGAACACCAACTGGGGATCGAGGCCCAGTGCCTGTGCGGCTTCGCCCCCATAGGAGTCGACACCGCGCGCATGGGTATAGGACACCGCTCGATGCGCGGTGCCGCGTGCCTCAAGCAATGTAAGCGCAGGCGTCATGAGGATGCGGAGCAGACGGGTCTGCTCCGCATCATACCGGCACCGTCAGCAGGTGCGAGCCGTCCGCTGGAGGTGACGCTGGCTGCCTTGGACGGCACCCACGCGCGCGCGGGCTGTCCGAGGCCGTGCGGCGGTCAAGGATTCATGAGGCTCTTGGCACTGGCTTCGCACATCGCATCCACGGCCGGTTTCCCCAGCGACTTGGCCAGCGCGATGGCGGTCTGCTCACTGTCGCCGCCTGCAGCGACCGGCACGATCCAGATTCTCTTGTCTTCGGGGGCCACTTTGCCGGCCGGTGCCGGAATATGGTCCAGGCCCATCTGACCGGCAGCGCCGTTCTGGTACACGAAGCAGTAGTACGGCTTGGTATCCCCGGCAGGTTGTGCCGTGGTGCTGGTCGGGGCGGCGGCGGGTTCGGCATTGCTCGCCGTGCCCGCAGCGCTGCACTCGGCGCGCGTCAGGGTGACGCCCTTCTTGTAGGGGGCGGCCTTCTTCAGCGCACCCGCTTCCGCGGCTTTGGCGTCTGCAGCGGTAACAACGTAGGCACCGTCCTTGTTGGTCGATTTTTCGAGAGTGGTGCCATCGGCACCGGAATAGACCATGCAGCGGAAGTCGGCGGCTTGCGCGGATGACACGGCAACGACGCCGCACAGCGCCAGCAGTGCGGACAGCATGAGCTTGGTTTTCATTGGAAGCGCTCCGGAAGATTCCGAACGTTCCCCCGCGTGCCGATCATCCGGGCCACGTTGTAAGGCTCATGTGCATGTCATGGATGCGGGTTTTCACGCGGCACAAAGAAAAACGGGTGCCCGAAGGCACCCGTTTCCCCTGCCGTAGCGCCGGGCGCTGCCCGGCCGCATACGTCCAGCATCCATCAATAACGGTAATGGTCCGGCTTGAACGGGCCTTCCACCGGCACGCCGATGTAGTCGGCCTGTTCCTGGGTGAGGGTGGTCAGCTTCACGCCGATCTTCTCCAGGTGCAGGCGTGCCA
>JAEWLO010000390.1 GCA_023457475.1 Pseudomonadota bacterium
TTACAGGGATGTACTTGCAGCGTCCCCTGCAAACCCGCACCGTCCCGCCAAACCAGAAGACCGTTGCACACCGGCTGTTCGCCAAAAACCAACAGCGGACACGCATGGCGTGTCCCTACGCGCGGCCTCGAACGGCAGCCAACAAAAAACCCGGCCGAAGCCGGGCTTTTTGCAGGAAACAGAACAGGGCCGATCAGGCCCAGCCGACCATCTCGAACAGCTTGAGGATGAGGTAGGCGCAACCGCCGGCGGCCGGGATGGTGAGGATCCAGGCCCAGATGATGCGTTCGATCACACCGAACCGCAGCGAACGCGGGTTCTTGGCATAGCCCACGCCCATGATCGCCGTGGAGATGCTGTGCGTGGTCGAGACCGGCATGCCGAAATGTGCGGCCAGGGTCAGGATCGTCGCCGAACTGGTCTCCGCGGCGAAGCCGTGGATCGGGTGCAGCTTGACCATCTTGTGGCCTAGCGTCTTGATGATCTTCCAGCCGCCCGAGGCCGTGCCGGCCGCCATCACCACCGCGCAGGTCAGCACGATCCACATCGCGATACCGTCGCCGGCATGCGCGTCCGGGTGCAGGAAGCCCAGCCACGACGGCAGGTCGTTCAACGCACCGGTGGCCTCCGCGCCGATCAGGGTCATCGCGATGATGCCCATCGTCTTCTGCGCGTCGTTATGGCCGTGGGCGAAGCCCATGTAGGCCGCCGACACGATCTGCGCCTTGCCGAAGAACGCGTTGACGATGCGCGGACGGGCCAACCGGCCCAGCCAGCCGCCGACCTTGGCCATGCCCGCGATGATCGCCCACAGCAGCAGCATCACCACGATGCCCAGCAGGAAGCCGGCGATGGGCGAGGTGATCATCGGCAGGAACACCTTCCACAGCAGCCCTTTGTTCTGGGCCCAGCTGCCGATGCGCTCGGACCAGATCAGCGCGTCCCAGTTGTTCGAGGCTGCGGCCAGGCCGGCACCGCACAGGCCACCGATCAGCGCGTGCGAAGACGACGACGGCAGGCCCTTCCACCACGTGATCAGGTTCCAGATGATGCCGCCGAGCAGCGCGCACAGGATCACCTGCGGGGTCACGTCGACCACATTGGTGTTGAGCAGGCCCGAAGCGATGGTCAGCGCCACGGCAGTGCCGGTGAGCGCGCCGATCAGGTTCATGAAGGCGGCGAGCATCACCGCCCAGCCGGGGGAGAGCACCTTGGTCGCCACCACGGTGGCGATGGAATTGGCGGTGTCGTGGAAGCCGTTGATGAACTCGAAGACGAGTGCAGCCAGGATCACGACCAGAACGAGGGTCAGCATGCGCGGCGGCCCGTCAGCTGTTCTTCAACACGATCTGGTACGCCACCACGCCCGCTTCGCGGCAGCGGTCGATGGCCTTTTCCAGGATCTCGAAGAATTCCTTGAGCAGGAACATCTGCAGGTTGTCCAGGCGACCGGAATAGATGTCGCGGTACAGCTCGAGCATCAGGCGGTCGGCTTCGTTCTCCAGCGCGCGCAGCTTCTCGTTGAGCGCGGTCATCCGGTCCAGGTTCATGTGGCGCAGGTCACCCACCATTTCCACCACGACGCCGGCGGCCTGTTCCAGCATCGCCGCGCGCGGCGCGAAGTCGATGTGTTCCAGGTGGATGGTGGCGAGCGAGTAACGGTCGGCGAATTTTTCGATCTGCTTCGGAATCTTGTACAGCGCCGAGCCCAGCGCTTCGATGTCCTCGCGCTCGATCGGGGTCATGAAGCTGTCCACCAGCGCCTGGCTGATCTTGTCCGAGGCCGCGCGTTCGCGCAGGCGGGCCAGCTTGAAGGCGTCCAGCGCCGGCTGACGGTCGGCCGCGCGCAGCATCGCGTGCAGTGCCTTGGCACTGTCCTGGGCGGCCTGGGCGGCCTCGTCCAGCAAGGTGTAGAACTGCTTGCCGGAGCCGAAAATGGTCTGCAGAGAGAACATGGGGAAACCTGATTCGCCGTCGAGGAAGGACGGCACCGGGGCGAATTATGACGGTTTGATGTCCATTCCGGGTACTCCCGTCATCTTCACGCCGGCTACGGCCCGCCTGAACGACCCTGTCCCCACCCCTCTCCCGACCTTTTTGTTAAGATGCGTGGGCACCTTCGGGTGCACTCTATGGAAGACGACCCTTACCCCCCGCCGCACCGCCGCGCCTGCGCCTCCGGTTGCCGCTCCAGCTTGAACACGCCCTCCTCCCTGCCACCAACCGGGGACGACGCCCGTGTTTGAACTTCTGATTGTCCTGGCCCTGATTCTGCTCAACGGCTTCTTCGCCATGTCCGAGATGTCGGTCATGACCTCGCGGAAGAGCCGCCTCAAGCAGATGGCCTCCAGCTCCAAGCGCGCCGCCAAGGCCCTGGAGCTGTCCGAGAAGCCTGAAAGCTTCCTCTCCACGGTGCAGATCGGTATCACGCTGATCGGCATCCTGACCGGTGTCTATGGTGGCGATGCCATCGGCAGTGCCATCGCGACGCAGCTGCAGGGCATGTTCCCGGCGCTGTCGGCCAACTTCCCGCTCTTCAGCGAGCCGCAGCCTTGGTCGGAGGTGATCGGCAAGACCCTCGCCGTGGCGCTGATCACCTTCCTGACCCTGATTTTCGGCGAACTGGTACCGAAGCGACTGGCAATCACCCGTTCCGAAGACATCGCCGGTCTGGTCGCCCTGCCGATGAGCTGGCTGGCCAGTATCGCCTTCCCGTTCGTGTGGCTGCTTTCCAAGACCACCCGCCTCGTGCTGCGCCTGCTGGGCCTGGGCAAGGACGAGGCGGCGACCGTCACCGAAGAAGAGATCCGCATGCTGGTGGCCGAAAGCCACGAGGCCGGGGTGATCGACGCGCATGAGCGCGACATGATGAACCGCGTGATGCGCCTGGGCGACCGCACCGCCGACAGCCTGATGACCCCGCGCAACCGTATCGCGTGGCTGGACACGGCCGCCAGCGCGGAGAAGAACCTCGAGGCCATGCGCGAGCACGAGTTCTCGCGCTACCCGGTGTACCGCGCCAACGACCAGGACATCGTGGGCGTCCTGGAAGTGAAGAGCCTGGTGACCCGCCTGGCACGCGCCGAACAGGGGCTGTTCCAGCACCTGCGCGAGCCGCTGTACGTCTCCGAATCCACCCATGCGATGAAGCTGCTGGAGATCTTCCGCGAGGAACAGCAGTCGATGGCGCTGGTGGTGGACGAGTATGGCGAGATCCAGGGCCTGGTGACCATCAGCGACCTGATGGGCGCGGTGGTCGGTCGCATGCAGTCGGTGGAGAACGTGGACGAGGATGCGCTGGTGGTGACCCGTGCGGACGGATCGTTCCTGGTCGACGGCTCGCTCTCGATCGAAGACCTGCGCGAACTGATGGGCAATGTGGAACTGCCCGACGCCGAGGAAGGCGACTACTACACCCTGGCCGGCATGTGCATCCACTACTTCGGCCGCATCCCGCATGCCGGTGAGTTCTTCGACTGGGCCGGCTGGCGGATCGAGATCGTCGACCTGGACGGTGCGCGCGTGGACAAGTTGCTGCTGCGCACGCTGGCCGAAGAGGAAACCGATGAGCTCACCGGCTGACCCGACGCCGGACCAGAGCCGGCCCGAGTATCGCAACGAGGGCATCCGCACCCTGCTGGCGATGTTCGACCACGGCGACCCGGACGAGCACCTCAAGCTCGGCCAGATCCTGCAGAACCTGCAGCAGAGCGCGTTCGGGGTGTTCCTGTTCGTGGCGATCCTGCCTGCCTTCATTCCCATTCCGGGCCTCGGCGGGGCGGTCAGTGGACCGCTGGTGATCCTGATCGGCGCGCAGATGCTGTGCGGGTTGCGCCGGCCCTGGCTGCCGGGCTTCATCGGCAACCGGGGGCCGCGACGCGGCACCATGCACCGGTTCCTGGGCCGCATCGACGGCGCGCTGCGGCGGCTGGACCGGATGCTCAAGCCCCGCCACCCGGCGCTGCTGGTGTCCTTGCCGGCGCATGCGTTCACCGGGTTGCTGCTGATCCTGGTGGGCGTGCTGCTGTCGCTTCCGATTCCCTTTACCAATTATCTGTTCGGCTTCCAGCTGCTGCTGTTCGCGCTGGCG
>JAEWLO010000391.1 GCA_023457475.1 Pseudomonadota bacterium
GGTATCGGCCCAGTCGCCGCCGCCGACGCCGAAGTCCAGCCGGTTGACGGTTGCTTTGCCGGACAGCACGGGGTTTGCGCCGGCCTTCCAGCTGAAGGTGAAGGTGACCGGCTTCTTCACGCCGCGCAGCTCCAGGGTGCCCTTGGCCACGTACTTGTCGTCCCCGGTCTTGCTGAAGCCTTCGGCGGTGTAGCGCGCGGTCGCGAACTTCCCCACGTTGAAGAAGTCCGCGCCCTGCAGGGTGGAATCGCGGTCGCTGTTGCCGCTTTTCGCACCCGCCAGCGGAATGGTCACGTCCAGTTTGCCGGCGGCCGGGTTGGCCGGATCGAAGCTCACCGTCGTGGTGAATCCCGGGAACTCGCCGGTGAACACTTCGCCGTCGTACTTGGTAGCGAAAACCAGCTTGGAGCCGGCACCGGGAGCCTGCACGTAGTCGGCGGCCAGCACCGGTGCGGTGGCCATCAGACCGGCCAGGGCAGCGGCCACCGCTGCGGGGGAGGTGAGCTTGATGTTCATCGTCAGTCCTTCTGGGGAGAAGCGAGCCAGCCCTGCGGCAGCATGCGCGCCAGCGTGGCATCGCGTTGGAAAAAGTGGTGATACAGCGCCGCGCCCGCGTGCGCCAGGACTACGGCGATCAGCAGCCAGAAGCCCCATTCGTGGATGGCGTGGGAAATGTCGCGTGCGCCGGGATCGGGTGCCACCAGCTTGGGCACATCCACCAGGCCGAACCAGCGGAAGGGGCGAAGCCCGCTGGCGGAGTCGTAGATCCAGCCGGACAGCGGCAGCGCGAACATCAGCACATACAGCAGCCAGTGCGTGACCGAGGCGACGCGTTCCTGCCAGGTCGGCGTACCCGGTACCGGTGCGGGGGTTCCGGCGTACAGCCGCCAGCCAAGCCGCACGGCCACCAGCGCCAGCACGGTGATGCCCAGCGATTTATGGGCGGTGTACACCCAGAAAAACTTCGGCGTGCGGGGCAGCTCGCCCATGGTCAGGCCGACGATTCCGAGCACAAGGATCAACAGGGCGATCAGCCAGTGCAGTCCCTGGCTGACGCCGCCCCAGCGGGTGGTGGTGTTCCTGGATGTCATGGTGCTGGCTTCCCGGCAGGCAGGGAGGGTGGAGGATCGGAATCGTCATCGGACGGGGAAGTTCCCGGTGTGTCGACGGCCGGTTCACTGTCCGGATCAGCGGCACTGCGATCGCGCAGTGCTTCCACTTCGATGCGAAGCGTGACCTCGTCGCCGATCATCGAGGGCCATGCGTCCACGCCGAACGCCTTGCGGCTCAGCGTGGCCGTTGCTGAGAAGCCCGCGGTGCGCCGGAACGGTGGCATCGGGTGCCGCTTGAGCGCGTTGAGCGTCACCGCCAGCTCTACGTCCTGCGTGACGCCGCGCACCGTCAGCGTGCCGAACACGCGCGCATGGTGGTCGTCGATGGCCTCCACCCGGGTGGACACGAACCGTGCCTTGGGATGACGTTCCACATCCAGCAGGTTGCGTGCCATCACCGCGGTGTTCCATTTCGCGTCACCCAGGTCCAGGCGGTGCAGCGGAACACTGACGGACAGCGACGCGTTCGACCAGTCCTCCGGATCGAAACGCAGCAGGCCCTCGCTGCCGGAGATCGTGCCCAAGGCCTGGGAGAACCCCGCATGTTCCACCGCGAACAGTACCCGCGTGTGCACCGGGTCCAGCCGATAGGTGTCGGGAGCGGCGACTGCGGCCCACGGGGCGGCGCATGACAGCAGGAAGAGGGACGTTCGCAGGATCACGGCGGACTCCGGTAGGGACGGGGCCGATCATACGCGCAGGCTCGTGAGGCGCGGCAGCACCATGGCTGCAACAGTTCGTGGTGCTGTGTGACAATCTGCACGGACAGGGAGGAATCGATGGCATCGGGCACGCGCGGTTGGCGGGCTGGCATCGTATGGCTGGTACTGGCGATGGTCGCCATGCCGGAGGTGCTGTGGGCCGCAGGGACATCGGCAGAAACACCGCGCATGCGCCGTCTGGGTGCGGCCGAAGGCTTGCCCTCGCGCATGGTGGTGGCGTTGGGACAGGATCGTCAGGGCTACATTTGGGCGGCGACCGACGACGGTCTGGCACGCATTGACGGCGTCGGGCTGCGGGTCTGGCGCAACGAGCCGGACAACCCGGACTCGCTGCCTGCCAATGAGGTGGAAAGCCTGCTGGTCGATCCCCTGGACCGCGTCTGGGTCGGAAGCAACGGCGGTGGCCTGAGCATGTTGCCCCCGGGGCGCGACCGGTTCCGCCGCTTTCCCGAGGTGGATGCACGCTGCGAAGGCCAGTTCTGGTCGCTGGCCTATGCCGGCAAGGCGTTGTGGATCGGCACCAACGCCCATGGGGCCTGCCGCCGCGACGAAGACGGCCGTCTGACCCGCTACCAGGCCGACCGTGACAATCCTGCAGCACTTCCCGACAGCACCGTCTACGCCATGGTGAGCGACCCCCGGGGACGGGTATGGATGGGCACCGGCAACGGTGTCGCACGCTGGGAAGGCGACCGGTTCACACGCATCTCCCCGGACGTGCTGGGCGGCAAGGCCGTCATCCGCCTGACCCGGGAAGCGGACGGTACGGTCTGGGCAGGGACCGAGAGCGGCCTGTTCGAAATCGGAGAGGACGACGCCGCGCGACCTGCGCCATGGGCACCGAGTGCGGACGTACGTTCGGGCATCGTGCTGCACGATCGCAACGGGGGCTACTGGCTGGGCACCGCCGACGGCCTGTACCGGGGCGACGCCACTCGGGTCCGGCTGCTCGCGGGCGATACCGGGGCCGGGTTCCTCACTGAGCGCAGCGGGGTGCTTGACCTGCTGCAGGATCATGAAGGTGGGCTGTGGGTAGCGACGCTGACCCAGGGGCTGGCGTATCTGCCGCCGGACTGGAAGCGCTTCTCCACGTGGTACCAGCTGGGAGGCAAGCCGATGGACAGCCTCTATCTGCTGAACGCCGCCGCCGTGGACGACGGCTACATCGTGGTCGGTGCTCACGGCATCTACAGACTGAATGCAGCGGGCGAGCTGCGCCAGATCGCGGACGAAAAACAGCTGGGTGTGGGCGCGATCTGGTCCGTGCTGCCGCGTGCCGACGGCGCGCTGTGGCTGGGGCGTGCCGGACGGCTCGGGCTGTACCAGCCCCGTACCGGGCAACTGCGCGAATGGAAGATTGGCGGCGGCGTGGACGTCCGCCAGCGGGTCGACAACCTCCGTCAGGCCCCCAATGGCGACCTGTGGATGTCGATCACCAACGTGGGCATCCAACGCCGCAGCCCCGACGGCGAACTGCTGGAAACGATCCGCAATGACGAAGGGCGTGGCCTGAGCGACAACCCCATCGAACAGATCCGATTCGACACCCGTGGTCAGCTGTGGGTGATGAACGACCTGGGACTGCTGCGTTGGCAGCACGATCGCTTTGAGCAGGTTCCGGGCGTGTCGTCGGGTGGCGTGTTCGACATGGCCTGGCTGGACGGCGAACAGGTCTGGCTGGGGCGTCGCGGCAGTCTCGAGCGGTACAGCTGGGATGGCCTGAGCATGACCCTGCGCGAGCGCGTCGGTGCAACCCAGGGCATGCCGCCTGTGTCCATCGGCGGTGTCGTGCTGGGGAAAGGCGGACAGGTCTGGGCGACCACGCCACGTGGCCTGGTCTGTTGGACACCGCAGACCCGTCGGCTGCGTCTCTACAATGAACGTGACGGGCTGCCCGATGTCGAATTCAGTGGTCGCCCGCCGGTGCAGGGCGGGAGCGGGCGCGTGCTTGCCCTGACGGCGACGGGGCTTACCGGCTTCGATCCGGGTGCCAGGAACCTGGAGCTGCCGCCTTCGCAGTTGGTCATCGACAACATCCAGGTGCGTCGCGACGATGCGGAAGGACAGCAGTCACTGCCGGTCAACGCGCCGCTGCAGCTGGGTCCTGAGGATCGCGATCTCATCGTCACCGCGCGCCTCCTTTCCTACGCCAATCCGCAGGGCAATCGTTACCGCTACCGGGTACTGGGTTACGACCAGAACTGGGTGATGCAGAGCGCGGGGGGCGAGCGTCTGCTGTCCCGCCTGCCTGCCGGCGAGTACGCCATCGACGTCCAGGCTGCCACGGCCACGGGCGGCTGGACACCCTCACGCACCATCAGCGTGCAGGTGCAGCCGCCGTGGTGGCGCAGCACCACGGCATTGCTGGTCTATGTTCTGCTCGGCCTGGTGCTGGTGCTGGTGGCCGCCGGTGTGGCACGCGCCCGCCTGCGCCGCCGCCAGCAGTGGCAGCTCACCGTGCACAAGCAGCAGATCGCCGAACAGGCATCGCAGGCCAAGAGCCGTTTCCTGGCCACCCTGGGGCACGAAGTCCGCACGCCCATGACCGGCGTGCTGGGCATGAGCGAGCTGCTCCTGTCCACCCCTTTGAACGAGCTGCAGCGCGGCTATGCGGCCTCCATCCAGCAGGCGGGTACGCATCTGCTGCGGCTGGTCAATGACGCCCTCGATCTGGCGCGCATCGAAGCCGGTCGCCTGGAACTGGATATCCGGCCGTTCGACCTGCAGGCCATGCTGGTCCAGGTGGAAACCCTGATGGAGCCGATGGCGCATCAGCGCGGACTTGCCTTCGAGCGCAGCTTCAACCTGCCCGGGCCGGTCCAGGTGAGTGGCGATGAAATGCGCGTTCGTCAGATTCTGATGAATCTGCTGGGCAACGCGATCAAGTTCACCGAGCACGGCCATGTTGGGCTCGGGGTGGAAGTGGATGAAAACGGATCGGGCGTGGTCTTCGACGTGTCCGATACCGGGCCAGGCATCAACCAGGATCAGCAGCAACGCCTGTTCCATCGCTTTGAGCAAGCCGATGGCCCGCGCACCGCCTCGCGTTACGGCGGAAGCGGGCTGGGCCTGGCGATCTGCCAGGAACTGGCCGTGGCGATGGGCGGGCGCATCCGCATCGAAAGCCAGCCGGGGCAGGGCGCGCGCTTCACGGTGCACCTCCCCTTGCCCTGGGTTCTGAAAACCACCACCACCGTCGTCCGTGCGCCCGAAGGGCAGGTGCCGCAGTTGCCCCCTCTGCGGATTCTGCTGGTCGAAGACGACGTGACGGTCGCTGACGTGATCGCCGGTCTACTACGTGCACGCGGTCATACGGTCGTGCACGTGATGCATGGACTTGCCGCGTTGTCGGAAATAGCCGCAGACGCGTTCGATGTGGGCCTGCTTGACCTTGACCTGCCGGCGCTGGACGGTCTGGCGATTGCCAGTCAGCTGCGTGCCATGGGGTACGCATTGCCGCTGGTGGCGGTGACCGCGCGTTCCGATGCCTACGCTGAGCAACAGGTGCTGGCGGCGGGATTCGACGGCTTCCTGCGCAAACCGGTGACCGGGGATCTGCTGGTGGGTGCCCTAGCACAAGCGCGCGCCGCGCGTCGCGCAGCGGTGCCGGACGCTGTTGATCGATAGGCTGTGCCTACCAAACTCGCTGGGTTCGATAGATAACTTCACTCGCGTACTTGTGACGTCGCGACAGAACGTGTGATGCGCTGATTGCGCGCCAACGTTACTGTCGAACGGATGAGACAGATGTTGCGGCAGGGAAGGGGAAAGCGCGTTCGAAGCGCGGTTCGCGTTCGGACAACGCAGTGGCCAGGGTGGCTGCTGGTGATGCTGCTGCTGGTGGTGCCATGGCAGGGCCGCGCGAAGGTGATCCAGGTGCCCTGGCTGCGTCCGCTGGGCCTGACCGATGGGCTGCCGACGCAGGACGTCCGCGCCGTTGCCGAAGATGCGACCGGCTACCTGTGGCTGGCCACCGGCGATGGCCTGCTGCGATTCGATGGCCAGCGTTTCCGAACGCTGCATCACGAAGACGGCCTTCCCGATCCCGATCTCCAGAGCCTGCATGTCGACGCGCACGATCGCCTGTGGCTGGCCACGCGCACCGAAGGCGTGGTCGCGTTCGGTGCGGATCGCACCACCTTCGAACGTGCTGATGCCGCCGCGCCGGCCGCCGTGCGCAGCGGCCATGTGAGACAGGTCATCGGCAGTGCGGACGGTCGGCTATGGGTCATTGGCGACGACCTTCGTCTTTATTCCCGTTCCGATGGGCTGAGGGGCTGGCAGCGCGTCGTGCTGGATGACCGCGCGGTAACGCAGCTGGCCCTTGATCATGACGGTGTCCTCTGGGTTGCGACCGCCGCCGGTGTGTGGCACGGGCGTGCGGACACCTTCGTCCAGGTTCCCCTGCCGTCCCGCGTGGTCCCCCCGTGGGACGGCATGTGGGCCGATCCACGCGGCGGCATGGAAGTCACCACGGCCGGCGTGTCGTGGCGACTTGATCGCGACGGGAACGTGCTGGACGGGCCGCGACGCGGGCGCACGCTGCTTCGCGGACACGACGGCGTGCTGTGGAAGCAGTCCGATGAGGGACCGGAGTGGCACCAGCACGGAAGCGTGCGGCGCGTGGGTATCCGGTCCGGCGTGCCGTCGCCCCGGCCGACACGGATCCGGCAGCTGCTGCGTGACCGTCAGGGAGACCTGTGGTGGGTGGGAGAGCGCACCGGTCTGTGGTGGCTGCCCGCGCATTGGCGTCGATTCACCGCACTTCCTGCCATTGGCGACACGCCGGACAACACGGCCTTGCATCCGGTGACGGGGCTGGCTGCCTCCGGCATGCACCACGCGTGGGTGGCGCGCGCTGACGGTCCGCTGCAGCGTCTGGATCTTCGCTCCGGGGACATCGCGCATGAAGCCGTCCATGTCATCACACGCGCCGCGCAGGTCAGCCTGGCCGAGGATGCCACGGGTGCACTCTGGCTTGCCGGCGGCGATGAACTGGTCCACTACGATCCCGCGGCACGACAGGCGCGCCGCTGGCGACTCGGACCGACCGCCGCGCACGCGGTGCCGGTGCTTCAGGTTTGCACGCGCGGCCTGGTCTGGGTGGCGACGGGCGACACCCTGCATCGGTTTTCGCCAGCCGATGGGCACCTGGAAAGCGCGGCCTCCGCGCACTGGGGATTGAGCGCGACGTCCGGCGCACGGCACCTGCTTTGCACCCGCGACGACACGTTGTGGGCCACCGATGCGTCCGGGGTGATGCGCTGGATTCCCGAGCGCGGGCGCTTCGTGCGGCCGGAGGGCGAAGCAGGCGGTGCGGCCACCGCCCTGACCGAGTCCGGCGAAGGCGTGCTCTGGGTGGCACGGCAGGGTGCCCTGGATCAGTTCCAGACGCTGCCCAACGGTCTGCGGGTGCTGCAGAGGTTGTCGGCCGAGAATGGCTATCCGCAGCTTCAGGCCAACGCGCTGGCCGTGGATGCGTCCGGCGTGGTCTGGGCGGGCACGACGCGTGGACTCGTGCGCGTGGCCCCGAAACCGGGCGAGGTCACCGTTCTGGGGGGCGCGCAGGGGCTTCCCGCGCATGAAGTGCTGCCGCATCGCCTGGTCAGGCTGGGGTCGGGAGCGATCGTGGCCGCGGTGCGCGAAGGGGGCCTGTTGGCCTTCGACCCGGACAGGGTCCCGGGACCGCCGGTGGTGCCGGTGCTGGTGGTGGACGCCATGACCCGCCGGCAGCAGGAGCGCATGGTGCCCGTGGCACCGGGTACCGGCCCCATCGAGTTGAGCACTGCCGATCACAATTTCCGCGTGGCGGTCAGCCTGCTCGGGCGCGGTGACCCGGACCGGATACGGCACCGGTTCCGGTTGTTGGGCCATGATCCGGGATGGGTTGAAACCGGCCCCGTGGCCCAGCGCATTTTCTCCCGCCTGCCTGCCGGCGACCTTGTGCTGCTGATCCAGGCCCGCCATGCGGCCGGGCCCTGGTCGGCCGTGCGCGAGCTGCGGCTGAGGGTCACGCCGGTCTGGTGGCAGACCGGGGCAGGTCGTACCGCCGTGGCAACCGGCGGCATCATCGTCCTGCTGATGACCGGGCGTCTGCTGCACCGTTGCCAGCAGCGTCGCCAGCGACGCCGCGTGGTGCGCGAGGAGCTGGCGATGGCGGAGCTGGATTCCCAGGAACGCACGCGCTTCCTCGCCCGCTTGGGCCGGCAGGTCCGCACACCGATGACACCCGTACTCGGCTGGAGCGAGCTGCTCCTGCAGTCATCGCTTTCGCCGACGCAACGCATCCAGGTGGGCAGCCTTCATCAGGCGGGGCACCACCTGCTGCAGCTGATCGATGACGCGCTGGACCTTGCGCGTATCGAGACCAACCGGCTGCAGGTGGCTTCGGCTCCATTCGAGCTGGGCGCACTGCTGGGTGAACTGCACGCCCTGCTGCTGCCGGTCGCCCAGAGCAAGGCCCTTGTCCTGGACTGGACCAGCAGTGTCGAACCGGCGCGATGTTACCTTGGCGATGTGCAGCGGCTGCGGCAGGTGCTCCTCAATCTTCTGGGCAATGCCCTCAAGTTCACCGCGCGTGGCCAGGTCGGTCTCGGTGTTCGCGAGGGGGACGACGGGCACGGTCTGGTCATGGAAATCACCGATACCGGGCCCGGCATGAGCGGGAAGCAGATTGCGTGCCTGTTCCAGCGATTCAGCCAGACCGACGGCACACTGGCGCGGCATGGTGGCAGCGGACTGGGCCTGGCGATCAGCCGCGATCTGGTCGAAGCGATGGGGGGCGACATCCACGTGCTCAGCCAGCCCGGTCACGGCACCCGCCTGACAGTGCGCTTGCCCTGGCGGGTCGTGGCCGCACCCGCCAGGGTGGTGCCGGCACCGGCACGACGTCGTCGTGCTGGCAGCCTGCGGATCATGGTGCTGTTGCCGTCGGCCAGTGTGACCGATGTGATCTGCGCGCTGTTGCGCGCCTCCGGACACCGGGTTGTGGGCGTGGACGACCTGGAAGCCTGGTTGTCCTGTGTTGACCCGGGGCCGTGGGATCTGATCGCCGCCGACCCGGACATGCTGGTGGCCGGCGAGCGGCTCAGCGCCCGCCTGCCATGGCTGTGGCCCGGTGTACGACGGCTGGCGCTGAGCCCGCGTGCCGATCCCTGTGCCGAGCGGGACGCGCTCTCGGCAGGCTTCGAGGCGTTTCTGCGCCTGCCGTTGACCGGGCCGCGACTTGACGCGGCGCTGGCACGCAGCAGGGCGCAGCCGTGACCCGGCGCTGGATGGCGGGGTGCGTTGCGCTGCTGACGCCGCTCATCTTCGCGTGTCCCCGCCATGCGCACGCGGGTCCGGTCAACGCGCAGCGGTTCACCACCGCGCACGGGCTCCCCTCGAATGTCGTGCATGCCGCACTCGAGGATCGGCATGGTTACCTGTGGTTTGCCAGCGACGACGGGCTGGCGCGCTTCGATGGACAGCGATTCAGGATCTGGCGCCGGGAGCAGGGTCTGCCCGATGACCAGGTGCTGGCGCTTGCCCGGGATGCCGACGATCAGTTGTGGCTCGGTACCGGCCAGGGCCAGCTGGCGCGGTTGTCCGCCGATCGGCATCAACTGACGCGTTTCGATGCACGCCAGTTCCCTGCACTGGAAAACACGGCCATCGTGGTCGTACGGCCTGGCCCTGACGGCGAGGTGTGGTTCGGGACGCGCGGGAACGGGCTGTTCCGGCTCGGAAAGGACGGCCGGTTGCGGCACTTTCTGCCGACCGTGCGGGGCGACGGGGTGCCGGACCGCACGGTCGAGCACCTGGTGTTTACCGCCGACGGCAGTTTGTGGGTGGGTACTCCGCGCGGACTGGCCCGGTGGCGCGACGGGCGCTTCCATGCCCCCGTCCCCGCGTTGCTGGCGACCGCACCGATCAGTTCGCTGCTGATCGACCGGGACGGCGCGCTTTGGGTCGCGGGGGCGGCCGGGCCTTGGCGTGGGTCGCCAGACAACACGCTGCAGCCGCTGGATCTGGGCACGGATACACGAGCGTTGGGCATTTCCAGACGCGGCGGCACGTGGCTGGCGGACGGTACCCTGGTGTGGCGACAGGGCACGCGGACGCCGCCCATCTCGCTGGCATCGCTGACCGACCGTCTCACGCCGCGGTTCCGGTCTGCGTTCGAGGACCGCCATGGGGGACTTTGGCTGCTGGGACGCCACCTCGGTGTGTGGCGCCTGCCGCCTCACTGGCAGCACTTCGAGGCGATGGAGCGGGTCGACACACCCGGTGCCTCCCTGTCAGCCATCGAACTGGACGGGCCACAGGTGCATCAGCTCCAGTGCGCTGACGGCACCCGCTGGTTCCTGGACGAACACGCCATCGAGCGGCGCAGCGGGAAGGATGCAGCCGTGCAGCGGTGGCCCTGGCATTCGGACAGGCACCCGCGTCCCTCGGGCCCGCTCGCCGTGCATTGCGATGGTTCCAATCGGCTCTGGTGGGGCGCACGCGGCGGCCTGCATCGCTGGTCCATGGGGCACCTGCACCCCGTACCCTCCGGCGGGCTCGAAGTAAACGCGCTGCATGTGGCAGACGATGGTGCCCTGTGGGTCGCCAGTCCAGGCGTGCTGCGCCGGTTCCGGGTGGGCGAGGGCGGGCTCCAGCACAGTGTGCGCATCGATGCGCGCCACGGGCTTCCCCCGCTGCGCTTTCATTCGTTGACGATCGATGCACAGGGGGCGCTCTGGGCGTCGGCCGCCCGGGGGCTGGTCCGTGTCCGACCGCGTGAGGGCAAGGCACAGCTGTACACCCAGGCGGACGGTGTGCCCTCCGTTCTCATGTCGGCGCGGTTGCAGGCGCAGGGTCACCACGTGCAGGCCATCGCGGCCGACGGCCGCAGCATGCGCTTCGACCCTGCGGGTCTTGCACACTGTCGGCATCGACCGGTGCCCGTGGTGGAACGCGTTCAGCTGCTGCGCGACGGTCGGCTGCAGGTATTGCCGGTCCAGTCCACGATTCATCTCAGGCCCGGCGACCGTGACATCCAGGTCACCGCGCGCCGACTGGGACCGACGGTGGAAAGCCCGCATTACCGGTTCCGGCTGCTCGGGCTGGACCGCGACTGGATCCGGGTCGGGCGGCGCGGCACGCGCGGATTCCCCCAGCTTCCGCCGGGCACGCACCGTCTGGAGTTCCAGGTGAGGGAGGTCGACGGGCATTGGTCGCCAGGCGAAACCCTGATCCTGGTCGTGGCGCGCAGCGGTTGGCAGCATCCACTGATGATCGGATTGCGCATGGCTCTGGGCGTGCTGCTGGTCTGTGGAGCGGTGTGGGCCACCCTGCGTCGGCGCTCGATCCTCTGCGATCGTCGTCGTTCCCGTGCCCACCTCGATGCAGCGCAGCAGTCGGCACGGGCAAAGGCGGACTACCTGTCTACACTGGGTCATGAGGTGCGCACTCCGCTGACGGGCGTACTGGGGCTCAGCGAACTGCTGCTCGCCTCACCGTTGACTCCGGCACAGAGGCTGCAGCTCGAGCGCATCCGCCAAGGCGGCCAGACCCTGCTGCACGTGCTCAACCAGGCGTTGGACGAGGCGCGCATCGACGCCGGGCGCATGCCGCTGATGGCGCAGAGCCTGCAGATCGCTGCCGTGTGCCAGGACTGGCACCGGCGTAATGTCATCGCGTTCTGTCGCAGGGGTACCGGCCTTGCGATGTGCCTGCATGTGGCGGCGGATGCCCGGGGACAGGGCGATCCCGCGCGGGTGATGCAGGTGCTGGACACGGTGGCTGCAACCTTGGCGGCGCGGACGGCGAGCGCCGGCCTGGTGCTGCAGGTCGCGTGGCTGCCCGGCCGCGAGGGCATCATGATCGAGCTGATCACTACCGGTCCGCGCGCCGGCCGGCGTGCCGGCAGGGCAGGGGGGACGGTCGCGTTCCTGCCGACCCCCGCACCGGGCGAACTGCAGGCCGCGCTGGAGCCCGCCCAGGCCCTGGTGCGCGCCTTGGGCGGAATGCTGCGCCTGCACGGCTTGGACCGGAAACACTGGCGGGTGGTGATCCATCTTCCGCTGCCACCGTGGCCCGGAACCGCCATGCCCGCCGCGCTGCGGGTGCTGCGGGTGGGGGCGCTGCCGGCGACGGCCGAGACCCTGGCGGATCAGCTGCAGGCACTGGGCCACTGCGTGGCAAGCGCGGAGCATGCGCTGGCAGCGCTGGCAGCGCTGGCCGAGTCGCAGTCGCAGGCGTTCGACGTGGTGATCCTGGCGATGGACCTGCCTGGAGTGAACGGGTTGGCACTGCTGGACATGCTGCGTGCCCGGCGTCCGGCGCTGCCTGCACTGGTCATGCTCGGCAGCGACCGGGAGGCACAGGAGGGGCAGGCCGCGGTCCTCGCGGCCGGTGCGGTGCCGCTCCACGTTCCAGCCACCGCAGCGCAGTTGCGCGTGGCGCTGCAGCGGGCCTGGGGGACCTGACGTTCGTCCCGGCCGGAGGAACCGTTTACCATGCCACTGTGGGCTACCCGCGACAGGTCCGCAGCGCCGGCGGCACGCATGTCCCACCGGCAGTCCCGATTGGCTTCCGGAGATCCATGGGTGGTGCGCTTGCGTTGGCTGCTCCTGCTGTTGCTGCTGGTGTTGTCCGGGGGGGCGTCGGCCCAACCCGTGCCACCCACGCCCCGGCAGCTGACGGTGTTCGACGGATTGCCCTCCAACACGGTCAATCGCATGGCCGAAGACGGGTATGGCTACCTGTGGCTCGCCACCAACGACGGCCTCGCCCGTTTCGATGGCCGCAACTACCGGGTCTGGCGCGCCGAAGACGGGCTGCGTGACAACCACGTCTGGAGCGTGCATGTCGATGCGCGCAACCAGTTGTGGATCGGTACCGAGACGGCTGGCCTGGCGATGATGTCGCCCGACCGTCGCGAACTGCGCTTCTTCGACACGGCGTCCTACCCGGAGATGGGCAGCAACACCGTATGGTCCATCACCTCCACGCCGGATGGTGCGGTGTGGTTCGGCACCTACCGGGGAGGGCTGCACCGACTCGACGCACAGGGCCGACTCACGCGCTACATGCCGGAAGCCGGCAACCCCCGCAGCCTGCCGTCGGCGTCGGTCGTTCAGATGGCCACCACGGTTGATGGCAGCCTGTGGGTGGGGACCAAGTCGGGATTGGCGCGCTGGACCGGACGCGATTTCGAACGGGTGCCCATGGGTACCCTGCCTGAAGAGGCCATCAATGGACTCACCCCCGAGCTGGACGGCAGCCTCTGGATCAGCACGACTGCCGGTGTCACGGTGCGCCGGCCGGAGGGGCGCTTCGAGCCGGCTCCGTGGCAGGTGAGCGCAGGCGACCAGGTGCTGGGCATGATGCTGCGGGACGAGCAGGGGGGGTACTGGCTCGATACGCGGTCCGGCCTCGGCCGTGCCTTTCATGGTCAGTTCCAGCAGGTCCCCCTGTACAGCGCATTGGCGCGGGGCCAGGTACGGCCCAACTGGACCGGGGCCTACGAGGACCGTGAGGGTGGCATCTGGCTGGCCAGCACCAATGGCGGTCTCTGGCACCTGCTACCGCGCTGGTGGCAGTTTTCGGTGCTGTCGCGGCTGGAAGACGATCCCGCTTCGTTGCGCAACGGGTATGTCCTGGGCATGTCTGCCGCCGCGGATGGCGGCGTATGGACCGTCGGCACGCACGGTGCGCTGGACTGGTTCGACCCGGTCACCGGGCAGGTGAAGCAGCACCGCACCTGGGTCAACGGCAATCGTTGGCTGCACGCCGTGCTCGAAGATCCAAGAGGCAACATCTGGATCGGGTCGAGCGATGCGCTGCTTCGCTACACCCCGGACGGCGGGGCCCTGCGCCGCTGGGGACGGGACGCCGGGCCGGACGCCGCACTGGAAGGTGACGTCGACGCGATGGCGCTGTGCCAGGGCGACACCGTCTGGACGGCGTCGGCCGGCGGCCTTCAGCAGCGTACGCTGGACGGACAGGTGAAGCAGCAGATGGTTCCCGGCCAGGCGGGTCTGGCGGCGGGACAGATGATCAACAGCCTGCTGTGCGGACCCGGGGACCGGGTGTGGTTGGCCACCAACCTGGGGCTTCTGCACTGGGTGCCGGAGCGCGAGCGCTTCGAAGCCATGCGGGGCGGCCCCGAGCGGGGGGTGTACGCGTTGGCACGGGCGGACGACGGCACGGTCTGGGTAGCCGAGGAAGGACGACTGAGCCGCTACCGCTGGACCGGCACCGAGCTGCAGCGATTGACCCTGGTCGGTGCGGCAGACGGCTATCCCGACCTGGCCGCGTCCGGTCTGGCCGTGGATGCCCAGGGTGTGGTCTGGGCTGCGAGCGCCCGCGGCCTGATCCGCGTCGATACCGCGCACGCCAATGTGCGGCAATACGGGGTGCACGACGGCCTGCCCAGCCAGGAGTTCCGACGCAACACGCTGGTGCGGACTGCCAGTGGTCGTATCGTCGGCGGTACGCCGGCCGGCGTCGTGCTGTTCGATCCCGATCAGGTCCGCCCGGCCACGCGCCGGGCACCGCTGGTCATCGAACGCGTGGAAGTGCGTCGCGGCGAGCGGGTCCTGGACCTCACCCATCTGACGCCGCTGGAGATCGCCGACGCCGACCGCGATCTGCGCATTGTGGCGCGCCTTCTCTCCTTCGCCGATTCATCGTCCAACAGCTACCGCTACCGGCTGGCCGGCTACGACCCGGACTGGGTGGAAGTCGGCCCCGGCGGCGAGCGCGTGTTCTCGCGATTGCCCCCCGGCCGTTACCGCCTGGAAGTGCAGGCCCGTTCGGCCGATCTGGTGTGGTCGCGCGTGCAGTCGCTGGAGTTTCGCGTGCAGCCACCCTGGTGGCGCAGCCTGTCCGGCGTGCTGGTGCTCGCTTCGGTCGCCCTGCTGTTGCTGAGCCTGTTCGCCTGGTTGTACCGGCGGCGCCTGCAGCGGAAGCATGCGTATCAGCTCGCCCTGCACAAACAGGAGCTGGCCGAGCATGCATCGGCCGCCAAGACCCGGTTCCTGGCCAATCTCGGACACGAGGTGCGCACGCCGATGACCGGCGTGCTGGGAATGAGCGAACTGCTGCTCTCCTCCCCATTGAACCCGCAGCAGCGCAGTTATACCGAATCGATCCGTCACGCCGGCGAGCACCTGCTGCACCTGGTCAATGACGCGCTGGATCTGGCGCGCATCGAAT
>JAEWLO010000392.1 GCA_023457475.1 Pseudomonadota bacterium
CACCTGAGCCCGGCCTTCCTGGGCCTGCTCAACGCACAGCAGGTGCAGGCGTGAAACGTCCTTCGCGCGCCACACTCGGCAATCTTGCCGTGATCGCGCTGCTGGGCGTGCTGGCGTGGCTGCTGCTGCGTCTGCACCTTGGCGAAGCGTGGTGGCTGGCCGCGCCGCTGCCGTCGCAGTGGCGCTGGGCCGCTGGCAGCGTGGCGGCCTATGCCGCGTTCTGCGGCGGGCTGTGGTGGCGCGGGCGTGTGCGCGATGACGCGTCCGGCGTGGACGGACAGGCTCCGCTGCTGATCGTGTGGGCCAGTCAGACCGGCTTCGCCCAACAGCTGGCCGAACGCAGCGCCGATGCCGTGCGCGCCGCTGGCCTTCCGGTGCGCGTGCGCGCGTTGCACCAGGTGGATGCCGCGCTGCTGCAGAGCACGCCACGTGCGTTGTTCATCGCCAGCACCACGGGTGAAGGCGATGCACCCGACCATGCCCTGACCTTCCTGCGCAAGGTGATGCCGCAGGCGCTCGCGCTGCCGCACCTGCATTACGGGGTGCTGGCATTGGGCGACCGCAGCTACGGTCACTTCTGCGCGTTCGGCCATCAGCTCGATACCTGGCTGCGCCGCCAAGGCGCGCACCCGCTGTTCGACACCGTGGAAGCCGACAACGCCGACCCGGCCGCACTGCGTCACTGGCAGCAGTTGCTCGGGCAACTGGGCGGACAGGCCACCGACCTGCCCGACTGGGCCCCGGCGCAGTACCAGCCCTGGCAACTGCACGACCGTGCGCAGGTCAACACCGGCAGCCCGGGCGCGGCCACTTGGACGGTCGGCCTGGTACCCGCCGACAGCGTGCTGCCCGTGTGGCAGGCCGGCGACGTGGCCGAGATCGGGCCGCAGCATTCCGCCGCGGATGTGGATGCATGGCTGGCGCGCCACGGACGCAACGGCGACGTGCTGATCGACGGTCAACCGCTGCGTACGCATCTGGCCCGCGCACATCTGCCGCAGTTGCCGGAATCGGTCCCCGCCGACGATGCCGCCTTCGTCGCCAGCCTCAAGCCGCTGCCGCACCGCGAGTACTCGATCGCCAGCGTGCCCGCAGAAGGCCGTGTGACTCTGCTGCTGCGCCGCCTGCTGC
The DNA here is from genome assembly GCA_023457475.1 of Pseudomonadota bacterium. Lineage (GTDB taxonomy): Bacteria > Pseudomonadota > Gammaproteobacteria > Xanthomonadales > Xanthomonadaceae > Stenotrophomonas. Next base: position 1,132 of record JAEWLO010000392.1, read on the forward strand.
GGCCGGACGGCACGCCCGGGCTGGGCAGCGGCTGGTTGTGCGACCACGCAATGATCGGCGGGCGCATCGACCTTCGCTTCCGTTCCAATCCCAATTTCCATGCACCGGCTGTGGATGCGCCGTTGATTCTCATCGGCAATGGCACGGGCATCGCTGGACTGCGTGCGCACCTGCGCGCGCGCGTGGACGCCGGTGCGCGCCGTAACTGGCTGCTGTTTGGCGAGCGGACGGCCGCGCACGATTTTTACTTTGGTGACGACCTGCTGCGCTGGCAGCGCGAGGGGTTCATTGCGAAGCTGGATACCGTGTTCAGTCGCGATGGTGGGGAACACCGTTATGTGCAGGATCGGCTGGCGGCGCAGTTGGACACGCTTCGGCAGTGGGTGCGCGAGGGCGCGACGATCCTGGTGTGCGGCAGCCTGCAGGGCATGGCTCCGGCGGTGGACGCCGTGATCGAACAGGCGCTGGGGCGCGAGGGCAAGGAAGCGTTGATCATGGCCGGGCGTTATCGGCGGGATGTGTATTAGGGCTCGCTCCACTTTGCGTTCATGCCCCAATGGGTGTGGCCGTTGTTCCGTGCAGTCGATCGGGATGCGACCCTACCGGTGTGCATGCACGCCGGACCATTTCTCGGCAGGTCAGAGACCCCGCAGAAATCTGCATGCCTGACCCCTTCACGGCGGTTCTTGGATCACGCGCGAATCTGCATGGTGCGCACGAGTCCCGGAGGCATGGTGCGGGTAGGGTCGGTTCCCAAACGACCGCCGATGGCGATGATCGACGCGACGAACGCATGACCTATGCCACGCCCGCGCCGTTCGTGCTCACCCGGATCGCCAACAACTCCCCACCGCCATTCAACGCATACCGCCGTCGCGCACCCGCCCCCAGCCACGCGGTATCGCCCTGCTGCAACGGCGGAAGCCCGGCCTCCCCCTCGAACTCGGCCTGGCCGGCCAGCAGATGAATCGCCCACGCCACGCCCGGCTCGGTGAAGAACAACATGTTCCCCACCAGTGGCCGATGCAGCAGCTCGGCCTGCACCTGGTCCCGCTTCCACATCAGATTGAAATCGTGAGTGACGCCGTCGATCAGTTCGCCGGTGACCACCTTCTCACCCGCGAAGCGCAGGCGATCATGCGGCGGCAGCAGGGTATGCACGTGGCCGTCGTCGAAACGCAGCCGAACACCCTCACCCCGCAGCAGGACCAGTTCACGTTCCACCCCGGGAAACGACGAGAACGCCGCGTCCTGTTCGATCTCAGCAATGGACAGGCGCAGCTGCCAGTCGTCGTTGTCCGGGAAACGCAGGATCTCGCGGGTCCAGCCCAGTCCGTTGCGCCAGCGTTCGCGCCGGTACTCGAAGCTGGGAATCACGCGCGTAGCCGCGCTCAGTGCGGAAGGTTCGGTCATGCGGCCATTGTGCCGCAGCGCGCGCTCAGCTGGCGGCGTTTCCGCAGTCCGGCTTCAGCAGGCGGGACTGCGCCAGCCAGGCTTTGTCCGGGTAGTACCCGAACACGAACGCGCCGCCGCTGATGCTGTTGATGAGCGGTTTCGCCACGGTAAGCCGCACGGCCGGGCAGCCCAGGCTGCGGCCCAGCCGCCCCTGCAGCCGCGCGACGGAGGGGTTCACATAGGGCGCTCCGTGAATGACGATGGCACGGTCGCGCGCGTTGTCATTGAAACCGGGCTCCAGCC
>JAEWLO010000393.1 GCA_023457475.1 Pseudomonadota bacterium
GGGCTCAGGTGTTCTTCGACGCCATGCTCGCCACGGGTGACGAAACGGGCCGCCAGACCGTTCGCGGCGGCGAACGGCAGGCCCTGTTCGACCCCCATCACGGTGAGTGCTGTGGCCCAACCGTCAGCCTCCATCGCCGTGTCCGCCAGCACGGTGACGGCGGCGGCCGCGCGGGTCACCGGTGTGCCCAGACGGGGGTCGAGGGTGTGGCTGTACTGGGTGCCCTCGTGTTCGAAGTGATGCCAGCGGTCGCCCGAGGTGGCCACTGCCAGCTCATCCAGGGCCAGCACGCGCGGCGGATGGTCCGCGCCGGCATCGACCTCGGGTTCGGATTCCACCAGCACGCGCCACGGTTGGCGGTCCGGCTTGAGACCGAAGCCGCGCAGCTCGCCGCCCACCTCGACCAGCGCGGCGGAGATGCCCTGTTCCCGCAGCCAGCCGCTGACCAGATCCACGGCGAACCCCTTCGCGATGGCCGAAAGATCGAGTTCCAGTTCGCCGGGTTGCAGCAGGCTGTCCTGTATCACCTGAAGCCGCTGCCAGCCACAGCGCTGACGCGTGGCCATCAAGCGGTCGGGATCCGGCACGCGTCGGGCCAGCGCCTGAGCGCCGAAACCCCACAGGGCGACCAGCGGACCCACCGTCGGGTCGAAGGCACCGTCGCTGCGGCGTGCGATGTCCAGCGCGCCGTGCAGCACGCGTGCGAACAATGCCGGCAACGGTACCGACGTGCCGGCGGGTGCGGTGTTGAAACGGGAGATGTCGCTGTTGGCTTCCCACGTGCTCATCTGCGCCACCACCGCATCCAGCTGCGCCTGGATACCCGCGTGCAGCGGGTGCAGGTCGCGCGTGGGCGCAGCGACAACTTTCACCTGCCAGGTGGTGCCCATGGTGTGGCCGCCGAGGCTTGCGATGTCGAGCGGAAGAACGGTCATCAGAGTGGAGTGTGCCGCCAATGTGTCTGGAGAAGAGCCCCCTTGATGTTCAAGGGGGCGCGCCGAAGGCGGGGGGATGAAGTGGCGTGCGTGGGCAACAACGCCCACAGTGCGTTATTGCGGCAGAACTTCAAGCGTGGCCACGTAATTCAACCGACGCGTCTTCGCCGGCTTCAGCGTGGTCTTCTTGTCCTCGCTGCTGGTCTCCAGCCAGTACATGCCCGCTTCCGGCCACGTCACGGCGAACTCGCCCTTCTTGTCGGTGGTCACCTTGATCTCGTCCTGCGCGTTGCGGTACCGCGTGCCGCCGCGCACGATCTCCACGGCCAGGCCGGCGCGCGGCTTGCCATCGACCAGCAGGCGGAACTTCGCTTCCTCGCCGGCCACCAGGTCATTCGGATGGCCCACGACCACCAGTTCGATGCCGGCCTTGGTCGGCTTCAGCGCGGTGTCGTTGGGCGTGCCGTTGGTGACGAAGGTCTCCACGCGGTTCACCGACTGCGACACCTGCAGCTTCTTCGCCTTCTTCGGCACTTCGGTGGCGAAGGTGGCAGCGGTGCCACGCCAGCGCTTCGGCTTGCCGTCCTCTTCCCAGCTGGCCGACAGCCCGTTGTTCACCGAGGCCAGGCGGTAGGTGCCCTGCTGGGTGAGCTCCACATCGAACACGCTGCGGTACTTCCCGGTGGAGCCATTCTGCGGCTGCACGCTGGTGCCGTCCGGGGCGGTGATCACGACGCTTTCCAGTCGCAGAGGCACATGGTTGAAATAGAACAGGTCGTTGGACACCGCGGCATCGACGGTGATGGCCGGGTTGTTACCGGCGACCACGGTCTGCGAAGGCAGCAGCCACGCCTTGTGGGCCATGGCGGAGAACGGAAGTGCGGCGGCCAGGGCGGCGGCTAGGACGAGCGAGCGCTTCATCAAAAACTCCATGTACGGATGAGGGTGCCCCCCCCGCGAGGGAAGGGCGGACGATCAGGGCTTGGTCGACAGGGTGACCAGGCCCAGTTCAGTGCTGCCCTGCGCCTGGCCGGACTGTGCGGCAGTGACCGGCCAGGTGAAGGGAATCTTGAGCAGTTCGCGGCCGCCGACTTCGCGCACCGCTTCCACCACCAGAGTGTAGTTGCCCGGAGCCAGCGATTTGATGGCCGGCTGCCGATCGGTGAACGACAGTGCGTGCTTGCCGGCCGGACGAGTGGGGCCAGTGACGCCATCCACCGGTACCTTCAGCTCGCGGCCGCTCTTGCGCCACCACTGGCGCAGGTCCGGCAGCCACTTGGTGCCGTGGCCTTCGGCATTGCCGCTCTGCTGGTACCAGACGGAGAGGTTGGCGGCCACTTTCTGGTCGGCCCCTTCCAGCCACACGGCCACATACGGGCGGTGGTATTCGGCCACGTTGAGCTTGGGCACTTCCACGTTGATGTCCAGCGTGGTGGCGTAGGCAGGCGAGGTGGCCAGCAGGCCGCTCAGGGCGATGGTGAGGGTGACGCGCATGGGGTGGACTCCGGAAGGAACGGTCAGTGGATGAGGATCAACGCAATCAGCAGGGGCACCAGGAAGCCCAGCCCGACCAGCGGCCAGGTCATGCGGCGCTGGCGGGCATGCAGGTGCAGCAGGAACAGGCCGGTGATGCAGAACACCAGGCAGGCCACGGCGAAGATGTCCAGGAACCAGCCCCAGGCCGGCCCGGCATTGCGGCCTTTGTGCAGATCGTTGAAATAGGACACCCAGCCGCGCGTGGTGGCTTCGTACTCCACCGCACCGCTTTCACGGTCGATGCTCAGCCAGGCGTCGCCGCCGGGGCGGGGCAGGGACAGGTAGATTTCCTCGGGCGACCATTCGGCCTGCCGGCGGCCGACGGAAATGGCCAGTTCGCGGTCCAGCCAGCGTGCGGTCGGGCGGGGGATCGGCGCATGGCCGTCGGTGCGGTCGCCCAGCTGGCCGAGCAGGTCGGCCGGCAGTTCCAGCTGCCGGTTCTCCACCTGCGGTGTGGCTTCGATCTTCGCCGCGTGGTTCAGGGTAAGGCCGGTGGCCGCGAACAGCAGCATGCCGATCAGGCACACCGCCGAACTGATCCAGTGCCACTGGTGCAGGGTGCGCAGCCAGAAGCCACGGCTTTGTTGCGACTGCACGGTGGAGGATGGGGTGGCCACGGTTCGCACGGAAAGAGCGGAATGAGGAATTACACCATTGATGAGAATGGTTCGCAATTGTCCGCAAGCGGAATGGGCACCCCGGGGGCCGGACCTCGCGATGTTGAACTCGCCCGTAACCCCGACGCCCTCGTGGACGTCGGGGCTTTACGCGTTTCAGAACTTCGCGTTCAACGAAATCCAATAGCTCCGCCGCTGGTCCTTGGTCGCGTAGTCATCCACGCAGTTGAACTCGCTGTCGCTGATCAATACGCAGGACTGCGAGACGAAGTTCTTGTCGAACAGGTTGTTCACCCGCGCATTCAACGTCAGCCAGGCATTCACGTTCCAGCTGCCGCCCAGGTGGAAGATCGTGTAGTCCTCGTAGTGCCGCACCTGCGAGGTGCTCACGCCGCCCACGTTGGTGACCAGCGTGTCGCGATACCGGTCGTAGCGGCCTTCGCCGATCAGCGACAGGCTGAAGGCATCGCTCAGCTGCCAGTTCAGGCTGGCATTGGCCATGTGCCTGGCCGGGGTGGTGGTGCCACCTACCGGCTTGCCCTTGTCCACGCCGCTGGTCTGTTCCGACTTCGTATACGTGTAGTTGCCGCGCAGCTGCAGGCTGTCCAGCAGATCCACGTGCGCTGCCGCTTCCACGCCACGGGTTTCAGCCGTATCGATGTTCACGCTCTGGCTGAAGGTGCTGTAACCCAGTGCCGCCCAGCCCGGGCCTACATCCACGCAGTAGCCACCGCCAGCCGGAGCCACTTCGCAGTTCGGGAAGGTGCCGCCGCTGGCGATCTTGTCGTCGAACTTGTTGAGGAAGCCGGTTACGTTGAAGCCCCAGCGCTCGCCCTCGTAGTAGGAGGCAATCTCATAGTTGGTGCTGGTTTCCGGCTGCAGGTTGGGCGAGCCCACCAGCGGCAGCACGCCCTGGCCACCGAAGCCGGTCACGCCCGGGAACAGCTGGTCCGGGCGCGGGGTCTTGTAGCCCGTGCTCACGCCGCCCTTGAAGGTCCAGGCGTCGTTGGCGTTCCACACCAGGTAGGCGCGCGGGCTGACATGGCTGCCGAAGATGTTGTGGTCGTCATAGCGCACGCCCACGGTGGCGGTGAGCGCCTCGGTCAGTGCCCAGTTGTCCTCGGCGAATACCGACCACATGCGGTGCTGTTGTTTCACGTTGCTCTGGTAGCCGGCTCCGTCCATTCCGAACACGCCGTCGATCATGTCGGTGTCGTTGTACTGGCCGCCCACGGTCAGCTTGTGCGCGCCAAAGCTCATGTCCAGCATCGTATCCAGCACATAGCCTTCCAGTTCCATGGTGCGCAGCGGCCGCGGCAGGAAGGCGTTAAAGCGGGCGGCCTCGTCGGCATTGAGCGCGCTCAGCGCATTGCCCCGGCCGGCGGCGCAGTAGTTGGCCGCGCCGGTGCGGCGGCACACGTCATTCCACAGCGTCTGCAGGTCGGCGCGCTCGTCCAGGGTGAGCGGTAGCGAACGGCCCAGATTGTTGCTGGTGGTATGGGTGAGCGTGGTCTGCCAGGTGCCGAAGCCATAGCGACCGGTGTGGCTCAGCGCCAGCTGGTCGCGCTCGTAGCGCTGGTAGGCGGTGTAGCCCACGCGCGGCTGCACCACGCGGCGGGTGACGGAGCCGGTGCCGTTGGGGTTCGGAATCGTGGCATTGCCCACGCGCCACAGGCTGGCCGCGCTGTCCAGCGTGCCGGTCTGGCCCTCGCTGTTGTCGTACTTCTGCCGCGACACGTCATAGTCCAGCGAGAGGTCGTGGTCATCATTGATGCGGAACGCCAGGCGCACGCCGGTGTTCCAGTTGGTGTTGGCCACCGCCTTGCCACCACCACCGAAGCCGATGCTGCGCTCCCACAGCGTTCCGTCCGGCAGGGTCAGCGCCTCCCACTCCGGGTTGGAGGCCTTGGCGTCGTAGTAGCTGCCGCGCACGGCCAGGTCCAGGCGCTCCTTCACCAGCGGACCGGTGAGGTACACATCGGTGGTGCGCGCATCGCCGAACTGGTCGTCCTGCTGCACGGTGAAGCCCTGGGTGACCGAGCCGTGCCAGCTGTCCTGGTTGCGGCGGGTGATGATGTTGATCACCCCGCCCATGGCGTCGGAGCCGTACAGCGTGGACATCGGGCCGCGCACCACTTCAATGCGTTCGATCGCATCCAGCGGCGGCAGGTAGGCGAACTGGCCACCGCCGAAGTTGTTCGGGTACAGCTGTCCCACGTTGCTCTGGCGGCGGCCGTCGATCAGCACCAGGGTGTACTCGGAGGGCATGCCGCGCATGGAGATGGTGGCGCGGCCGTTCTTGTCGGTGGTCTCCATGCCCACGTCGATGCCTTCCACGTCGCGCAGGGCGTCCACGAGGCTGGTATACGGGCGCTTGCTCAGCTCCTCGCGGCTGACCACGCTGATGCTGGCCGGGGCGTCGGTGATCTTCTGTTCGAAGCCAGAGGCGGTGACCACCACCTGGTCCAGGGTCTTGGGGCTGCCGGCCGCGTCGCCGCTGGCGAAGGCGGGGGCGCTGAGCGCGCTGAGCAGGGCGGTGCAAAGGACGGACGTGCGAAGACGCTGGCGCTGGGCCATGGGAGTTTCCTCGAAAAGGATGCGAACGCAGGAGCGCCGTGGCCGGACGGCCGCAGCGAAGAAGAAAGTTCAGTGAGGTGCCCGCATGGCGGGCAGGAACAACGCGCTCAACCGCCGCCGTGCAGGCGCACGGACATCGGACGGAGCGGAATCAGCCCTGCGGCGGAGCCTGGCCGCGCTGCAGGCGCAGGCCGGGGGCGGCCGGAAGCGGAACCGTTGGGACGGAATCGATGGACGGCACGCGGTGCGGCGGCATCGTGTCCAGGGTGGCCATCAGTGCGTCGAGCGATTCGCCCAGCGGCTGCGGCGCGGGCTTCGCCGCGACAACCGGCATGCTGGCGACCCGGCGCAGCTTGGCCGGCGAGGTTTCGTGCAGCGATTCAGAAGGAGCGCGCTCTTCGGCCGGCAGCTGCAGCACCATCGCGGCGCTGCCCGGCAGGGCGTGTTCCAGCAGCGGCAGACCGGCGACCAGCATCGCCAGCAACGCGAACCACCCCAGCACCGTCGCCAACGCTGGACGCTGCCCGCGCATGGCGGGGGCAAAGCTGCGGTGGCGGTGCGGATGGCGCAAGGTACGTTCCATGTCGAGTGCGGCGCGGAATTTAATCAGATTGCCATGCAG
>JAEWLO010000394.1 GCA_023457475.1 Pseudomonadota bacterium
TGTGGGCCGGCCAACAGCCGGCGATACCGTGCATGCATCATGGGATACCGAAGTGACATGTATCCAAGCGATAATGACGCGGTGACCACCCCTTCTGCCGCATCCTGTCCGGGATAGCGGCCTTTTCATTTCCGCGGGAGCTGCGCATGGCCGAAGCCGTACGCCACGACAAGACGGCACGCCAGCTGCGGCTGTTGTCCGATGCACTGGACAGCGGCCGGCTCGGCCCTGTGCGCCGCCTGGTCAACACGCTGGCTCCGGCCGAGATCGGCAACCTGCTCGAATCGCTGCCGCCGGGCAAGCGCGAGGTGGTGTGGGGGCTGGTGGACCCGGAAGACGACGGCGAAGTGCTGGTCCACGTCGGCGAGGAGGTCCGCGAAAGCCTGCTGGCCGACATGGACCCGGATGAAATCATCGCCGCGGTCGAAGACCTGGACATCGACGACCTGGCCGACCTGGTCGAGGACCTGCCCGATACCGTCATCGACGAAGTCCTCAAGTCCATGGACCGGGAGAACCGGGAGCGCCTGGAGCAGGTGCTGTCCTACCCCGAGGACACCGCAGGCCGCCTGATGAACCCGGACGTGGTGACCGTGCGCGCCGACGTCAACGTCGACGTGGTGCTGCGCTACCTGCGCCTGCGTGGCGAGCTGCCCGACCACACCGATCACCTGTTCGTGGTCAGCCGCCGACATCAGTACCTGGGCCGCCTCTCGCTGGCCGCGCTGGTGACCCATGAGGACAACACCCCGATCAACCGGCTGATCGACGACGAGCAGCCGGCCATCGACGTGGGTGAAAGCGCCGAGGAAGTGGCCCGGCAGTTCTCCGACCATGACTGGGTGTCCGCCCCGGTGGTGGACGACAACAACATCCTGCTCGGCCGCATCACCATCGATGACGTGGTGGATATCATCCGCGCGCAGGCCGAGCACCAGGCCCTGGGCGCGGCCGGTCTGGACGAAGAGGAAGACCTGTTCTCGCCGATCAAGCGCGCCGTGCGTGGCCGCGTGGTCTGGCTGGGCATCAACCTGTGCACCGCCTTCCTGGCCGCCACCGTGATCGGCCAGTTCGAGCTGACCCTGCAGAAGATCGTCGCGCTGGCGGTGCTGATGCCGATCGTGGCCGGCGTCGGCGGCAACGCGGCGGTGCAGGTGCTGACCCTGATGGTGCGCGGCATCGCGCTGGGCCAGGTGGGCCAGAGCAATGCCCGCATCCTGCTGTGGAAAGAGATGCGGGTGGCACTGATCAACGGCACGTTGATCGGCACGGTCGTCGGCCTCATCGCCTTCGTCTGGTTCCACAGCCTGCTGCTCTCGGTGGTGATCACCCTCGCGCTGATCATCAACTTCTGCGCGGCGGCCCTGGCCGGTGTGCTGCTGCCCTTGCTGCTCAAACGCATGAACGTGGACCCGGCCGTGGCCGGCACCGTGGTGGTGACCGCGGTGACCGACGTGATGGGCTTCTTCAGTTTCCTGGGGCTGGCCACCCTGATCCTGCTGCACTGACCCGGGAGCTGCCATGGCGACCACGCTCGACAACTACTTCGTCCCCGGCTGGCGCGACCAGACCTATACCTGCGCCGCCTGCGAGTGGCAGGGCAGCGCGCGGGAGATGACCATGGAACTGCACGAAGACGAGGCCGAATTCGACTGCCCGGCGTGCGAGAACCCGGTGTTGCTGGTCGTGCACCCCACGCTGGCGCAGGTGCAGGCCGCGGCGGCAGAGGGTCATCCCGAAGCGATCGAGCAGCTCGAGATCCTCGCCTCCGCACCGCGCTTCGACTGATTCCGCACCTGGGGGCAACCACCACGGGCTTGATGCGATCGACGCCGCGTAGGGACAGGCCATGCGTGTCCGCGACCTCGCCTGATGCACCGCAAGATGTTCCCGCCGAGAGCACCGTCTACACTGAAACCGTTTTCAAACGGGACGACCGCATGGCCACACGACACCTGGGCACCTGGCTCTGGACCCTGGCGGTCCTGATGCTGGCCGGCTGCGCGACCGCACCTTCGAGAGATCGCGGCGGTCACTTCGTTCCACGCGAGATCACGCTCGACGGCACGGTTCACCGCTACCAGGTCTTCGTCCCTCGTGACGCGGAGGCCCAGCGTGGCCGCCTGCCGATCGTGCTGTTCCTGCACGGCTCCGGTGAGCGTGGCAGCAACAACCAGGCACAGACCGAGGCCGGTCTCGGCCCGTCCCTGCGACGCAACGCAGACACGTTCCCCGCGCTCGTGGTGCTGCCGCAGGTCCCCGGCGAGGAGGAATGGTCGGGCGACAACAACCGCGCCGCCGTCGCCGCGCTGGACGCGACGATCACCGAGTTCGGTGCGGACCCGGACCGCCAGTACATCACCGGCATGTCGATGGGCGGCTACGGCAGCTGGAACATCGCGCTGGACGACCCCACGCGCTTCGCCGCCATCGTGCCGGTGTGCGGGGCGGTGCTCGCCCCGCGCGCCGTGCGAACGACGCTGTTCGTGGAATCGGTGGCGCACGAGACCGACCCTTACGCCGCCATCGCACAGCGTCTGAAGCAGGTACCGGTCTGGATGTTCCATGGCGCGCTGGACGACGTGGTACGTCCGGACGACGACCGCCGCCTGAAGGCCGCGTTCGATGCCGCCGGTGCGAAGGACGTGCGCTACACCGAATATCCGCAGGGCAACCACAACGCCTGGGACACCACCTATGCCGATGCGGACATGTGGGCGTGGCTGTTCGCGCAGCGGCGGTGATGGATCGCCCGGGCCGGGGGCTCCTCACCTCACGCACCGCGTGGGC
>JAEWLO010000395.1 GCA_023457475.1 Pseudomonadota bacterium
GAGCATCGTGCTCTCGCTCGCGCGCATGAACCGCATTGTCGATCTCCAGCCCGGCAACCGCTGCGCGGTGGTCGAGCCGGGCGTGCTCAACGGCGACCTGCAGCACGCCCTCGCGCCGCACGGCCTGTTCTGGGCTCCGGATCCCTCCAGCGCGGACATCTGCAGCATCGGCGGCAACCTGGCCTGCAATGCCGGCGGCCCGCGCGCGGTGAAGTACGGCACCAGCCGCGACAACGTGCTCGGGCTGGTCGCGGTGACCGGTGCTGGCGACCTCATCCAGTGTGGCGGCGCGTATACCAAGGACGCCACCGGCTACGACCTGACCCATCTGCTGGTGGGCAGCGAAGGCACGCTGGCAATCATCGTGGAAGCCACGCTCAAACTGACCCCGCTGCCGGTCACGCAGGCCGGCCTGCGCGTGCTGTATCGCGATGCCGATGCGGCCGCGGCGGCCGTCTCGCGACTGATGGCACAGCCGGTGGTGCCCACCCGGCTGGAGTTCATGGACGCGCGCAGCCTGGAGCTGCTGCGCCGGAACGGTGCCGAAGTGCCCGAGGCCGGCGCGATGCTGCTGGTGGAAGCCGACGGCGACCACGACACCCTGCCCTATCTGCTGCAGGCACTGGCCGATGCGGCGGAAGGCGACGGCCTGCTGGCGCTGGACGTGGCCATGGAAGGCGCGGCACGCGAAAAGCTGTGGGCCGCGCGCAAGGCGCTGTCGCCCGCATTGAAAAGCATCGCCCCCGGCAAGATCAACGAAGACGTGGTGGTGCCGGTGTCGCGCATTCCCGACCTGGTCGCCGGGGTGCAGGCCCTGGCGCGCGAACACGATCTGGTGATCGTCACGTTCGGGCATGCCGGCAACGGCAACCTGCACGTCAACATCCTGTACCACCCGGACGATGCCGACGAGAACGCGCGCGCGCACGCCGCGTTGCCGAAGATCTTCGCGCTCACCCTGGCGCTCGGCGGCACACTGTCCGGCGAGCACGGCATCGGCCTGGCCAAGCGCGACTTCATGGCGCAGGCGTTCTCACCGTCCACGCTGGCGACCATGCGGGCGATCAAGCAGGCGCTGGATCCGGACGGGATCCTCAACCCGGGCAAGGTGCTGCCACCGGAGTGAAGGGCAGTCCCGTGAGGCCTATGCGCGGCGACTGCCACGCCCTGGACGCGCTGAATGCTGTCTGTCATGTGAATGTGCGAGTGGTTTCGCCACGGTGTGCTGACCACTGCAAGTAATTGCATGGAAGCGCAGACGACGCTTCGAGATGGTGGCGGCCGTTTCCGTCACCATCTCCCGACCCCATGGCTTCCACCGTCACCTCACATCGCCGCCCTGCGCTGCGCCCCTTGGCCTGCGCGCTGGGGCTTGTACTGGCCACCAGTGCGATAACGTCACTGCAGGCCGCCGTCCTCGATGGACAGCATGCCACCATCGAGCATGATCACAGCGTCGAAGACTGGCGGCTGATCAATGGCGCGACACTCGCCGTCAATCGGGCCAGTCTGTACACCCTTGATGTCAACAACGACAGTCGCGCCACGCTGCACCATGCAGACGTGCAACGCATCGCGACCACGATGAACGCGTACTCGACGATGGTGCTGGATGGCGGACGCCTGGACGCGACCGGCACCCGGTTCCGCCATGGCGGCATCTGGGTCGCAGGTGCATCCCGCGCCGAACTCACCGATAGCGCCGTCATCGTGGACGGGACTGCGCCGGGCATGCAGGACAACAGGCTTACCGCCTGGGGCTTCAGCCTCAACAACAACAACCCCGGTGCGGACGGCGTTCCCGCCGCGGTGCTCGACAACACCACCGTCACCATTGCTGACAGGGCCGACAGGTCGCACTACAGCTCGGGTATCGGCGCGTACATGGCTGCCGGCGAGCTGACGCTGCGCAATGGCTCCCGCATCAATGCCGCCAATGTCGGCGTGGTGATGCACGGTTACAAGAGCGAAAACCACGCGCTGACCGTCAACCTGGATAACGCCCATATCGACGCCGGGCGTGGATCGGGCATCGAAATCGCATCGTCGGACGGGGCCAGCAACACCTACGTCATCACCGTGACCAATGGCTCCACCATCGACGCTGGCGATGGCAACCTGCTGCGCGTCCGCGGCCATGGCGATGTTCCGACCATGGGCACGAACACCGTGCAGTTCGTGGTGGACAACAGCTGGCTGGAAGGCAACGTCACGGTCGATCCGACCAGCGTGCAGGCCACCGTCAACATGGAGCTGCGCGACAACGCGCGCCTTACCGGACGTCTCAGCAACGTCAGCCGCGCCATGATCGGCGGCGACAGCCGCTGGACACTGACCGGCGACAGCACGGTGGAGCATGTGACGCTGTTCAGCGATGGCCGGATCGAACTGGGCGACGGCGGCACCTTCAACACGTTGACGCTGGACAGCTTCCTGGGCGCCGATGGCACCCTGGTGTTCAACACCGCACTGGAAGGCGACACCTCGCTCACCGACAAACTGGTGATCCAGGGCGATGCCGAGGGGCAGGCCAACGTGATCGTGCGCAATGCCGGCGGCAACGGCGCGCAGACCGAACACGGCATCGAGCTGATCGACATCGATGGTCGCTCCGACGCGCACTTCACGCTGCTCGGGCGTGCCGCAGGAGGGCTGTACGACTACTTCCTGCTCAAGGGTGACGACGGCAGCTGGTATCTGCGCTCGGAGCTGCAGCCGGACCCGCCCCACGAGTGCGAACTGGACCCGCAGCTGCCGCAGTGCGAAGTGACCCTGCCGGTCGAACCCGGGGATCCAACCGATCCGACTGATCCAACCGACCCGATCGACCCGACTGATCCCACGGATCCTGAAGAACCCGGCCAGCCGACCCCGGTGCTGCGTCCTGAGATCGGGGCCTACCTTGCCAACCAGGCCGCCGCCCGCCAGCTTCTGGACCACAGCGCGCGTGAGCGCATGCAGGGCGCAGCGGCGACCGACGGCCTGCGCACCTGGGCCGGCACCTCGCATACCGAAGCCCGCATGGACATCACCGGCAAACAGCACCTGGCCTCGCACCAGTCGCGCCTGCAGGTGGGTGCGGACATGGGCGCATTCGACGGCGGCAACGGTCGCGTCGGCGCGTTGCTCAGCGCCGGTCAGGCGAATGCGACGCCACGTTCGCGCGTAACCGGCTACCGGGCCGACGCGCCGGTCGAAGGCGGTGCTGCGGGCGTGTACGCGCA
>JAEWLO010000396.1 GCA_023457475.1 Pseudomonadota bacterium
CCATGGATGGGTTTACGGCGCCCCCCGCAAACCCACACCCGACGGACCTCAAAACGTAGAGCAGCAGCCGAGGGCCGTTCGCGAAAGAATGATCAGGCCTTCTCCCCCGCCTCGCCCGGTTTCACCCGGAACCACGCCGCATACACCGCCGGCAGGAACACCAGGGTCAGTACGGTGCCGACGATCAGGCCACCCATGATCGCGATGGCCATCGAGCCGTAGAACGCGCTGCGCGACAGCGGAATCATCGCCAGCACCGCAGCCAGCGCGGTCAGTACGATGGGACGGAAGCGCCGCACCGTGGCGTCGATGATCGCGTGCCAGCGGTCGTGCCCGGCATCGATGTCCTGCTGGATCTGGTCGATCAGGATCACCGAGTTGCGCATGATCATGCCCGCCAGTGCGATCGTGCCCAGCAGCGCCACGAAGCCGAACGGCGCGCGGAACAGCAGCAGGAACAGCGTGGCACCGATGATGCCCAGCGGGGCGGTCACCAGGACCATCGCCGCGCGCGAGAAGCTGCGCAGCTGCAACATGAGCAGCGTGGCCACCACGATGAGGAACAGCGGCATGCCCGCCTTGATCGAATCCTGGCCGCGCGCGGAGTCTTCCACAGTGCCGCCGGTTTCGAGCAGGTAGCCGTGCGGCAGTTCGGCGCGGATCCCTTCCAGGGTCGGCAGGATCTGCTGCACGACGTCCAGTGCCTGGCTGCCGTCGCCGATATCGGCACGGACCGTCACCGTCGGCAGGCGGTTGCGGTGCCAGATGATGCCGTCCTCGAAGACGTACTCCAGCCGCGCCACCTGCGACAGCGTCACCGACGTGCCGCTGGCGGTGGGAATGGCCAGGCTGCCGAGCATGTCCAGACGGATGCGTTCGTTGTCCGGTCCGCGCAGCAGCATTTCGATCAGGCGGTTGCCCTCGCGGTAGGTGCTGACACTGGTGCCGGACAGCGAGGTGCCGAGCAGCTGGCTGACCTGCGCGCTGGTCACACCCAGTGCACGGGCGCGATCCTGGTCGATCACCAGTCGCACCACCTTGCTCGGCTCGCTCCAGTCCAGGTTCACGTTCATCACGTGCGGGTTCTCGCGCACCTTGTCCTGGACCTTGCGCGCGATCGCCTGGACCTGCTCGATGTGCTCGCCTGACACGCGCATCTGCACCGGGTAGCCCACCGGCGGACCGTTCTCCAGACGGGTCACGCGCATCTGCACGTCCGGGAACTGCGGAATGACCTCCTTCAGCAGCCAGTCGCGGGTGGCCTCGCGGGCGTCCGCGTCTTCGGTGAGCACCACGAACTGCGAGAAGTTGGTCGCCGGCAGCTGCTGGTCCAGCGGCAGGTAGAAGCGCGGCGAACCGGTGCCGACATAGGCCACGTAGTTGCGGATGCCTTCACGGCCCTTGAGCAGGGCTTCCAGCTTGGTCGCCTGCGCACGGGTTGCCTGCAACGAAGCACCTTCGGCCAGTTCGATGTCCACCATCAGTTCCGGCCGGGTCGAATCCGGGAAGAACTGCTGCGGCACGAAGCGGAACATCAGCAGCGAGAACACGAACAGCGCGATGGTCGCGGCAATCACCCACCAGCGGTGACGCAGGCACATGTCCAGGAACTTCCGGAAGCGGGTGTAGAACGGCCGCTGGTAGGGATCGTGGTCGTGCGCGTGCTGCTTCGGCGCGATGAAGCGCCCCAGCATCGGGTGACGGTCGGCAAACGCCTGGCGACGCGCATGCCAGCGCCCGGCGAGGCTGTCCGGCTTGGGCGGCTGCGGGTTGAACAGATCCGGCAGCATCTTGTCGCCGAGGTAGGGAATGAACAGTACCGCGGCAATCCATGACACCACCAGCGCGATGGTCACCACCTGGAACAGCGAGCGGGTGTATTCGCCGGTGCTCGAGGCCGCCGTGGCGATCGGCAGGAAACCGGCCGCGGTGATCAGCGTACCGGTCAGCATCGGGAACGCGGTCGACTCCCACGCAAAGCTGGCCGCGCGCAGGCGGTCATACCCCTGCTCCATTTTGGTGGCCATCATCTCCACCGCGATGATCGCGTCGTCCACCAGCAGGCCCAGCGCCAGCACCAGGGCACCCAGCGATATCTTGTGCAGGCCGATATCGAAGTAGTGCATGACGAAGAAGGTCATCGCCAGCACCAGCGGAATGGTCACGCCGACGACCAGGCCGGTACGCAGGCCCAGCGAGAAGAAGCTGACCAGCAGCACGATCACCACTGCTTCGGTGAGCACCTGCACGAATTCGCCCACCGATTCTTCCACCGCATGCGGCTGGTCGGAGACCTTGCGCAGCTGCATGCCCGCAGGCAGCGTCTTCTGCAGCCGTTCGAACTCGGCGTCCAGCGTACTGCCCAGCTTGAGGATGTCGCCGCCGTCCTTCATCGCGACGGCAATGCCGATGGCATCCTCACCCATGAAGCGCATCTTCGGTGAGGCCGGGTCGGCGAAGCCCCGCCTGATCTCGGCGATGTCGCCCAGGTGCACGGTGCGGTCACCGGCCTGGATCGGGAAGCGGCGGATGTCGTCCACGCTCTCGAACTGGCCGGTCACACGCAGCTGCACGCGGTCGGTCGGGGTTTCGAAGAAGCTGGTGGCGGCCATCACGTTCTGGTCGGCCAGCGACTGCTGCACCTGCTGCAGCGATACGCCCAGCGTGGCCAGCTTGGTGTTGGACAGCTCGATCCAGACCTTCTCGTCCTGCAGGCCCTCCAGCTCGATCTTGCCGACATCGGGCACACGCTGCAGTTCCAGCTGGATGCGGTCAGCATAGTCACGCATCACCGCATAATCGAAGCCCTGCCCGGTAAGCGCGTAGATGTTGCCGAAGGTGTCGCCGAATTCATCGTTGAAGAACGGCCCCACGATCTCGCGCGGCAGGTTCGGCTTGATGTCGCCCACACGCTTGCGCACCTGGTACCAGAGGTCGGGAATCGCCTTGGAGCGCAGGCTGTCCTTGGCCGCGAAGATCACCTGGGACTCGCCCGGGCGCGAGTACGAACGGATGAACTCGTACTGCCCGGTGTTCAGCAGCGCCTTCTCGATCGGCTCGGTCACCTGGCGCGACACCTGCTCGGCGGTCGCGCCCGGCCACATCGTGCGCACGACCATCACCTGGAAGGTGAAGGGGGGATCCTCTGACTGTCCCAGGTGCTTGTACGACCACGCGCCGATGTTCGCGAACGCCAGCATCGCGAACAGCACCAGCGCGCGGTTGCCCAGCGCCCATTCGGAAAGATTGAAGCGGCGCACGGGCTCAGTTCCCCTTGGCCGGGGCGGCCGGTGCCGCGGCGGGCGAGCGCAGCGGCCGGTTCTGGCGGTCCACCGGGGTGACCGTCTGACCGTCACGCAGCAGATGCCCGCCGGCGGCGACCACCCAGTCCTGCGCGGTCACGCCGGACAACACCGGCACGGTTTCCGGGCCGTAGGCTCCAACGGTCACGGCCTTCGCCTTGAGCACGCCGGTGGCCGGATCGACCACCCACACGCTGGCGGTGCCATTGGCACCCCGCTGCAGTGCGCCCAGCGGCAACTGCAGGGTGCCGCTGCGACCGGCGGCGGCGAACACGCGCGCGCTCTGGCCCAGTTCCACGTCCTGCAACGCCGATTCGGCCAGGCTGACGCGGGCTGCATAGGTGCGGGTCTGCGCGTCGGCGGCCGGGGCGATCTCGCGGATCGTGCCCGGCAGCATCTGCCCGGGGCGGTTCCACAATTCCACCTGCACCTCCTGGCCGACCTTGTAGTCGCGGATGCTGCTTTCCGGCAGGTCGATCAGCACCTCACGGCCGCCGTCGGCGGCCAGGGTGAAGATCGTCTGGCCGGCACTCACCACCTGCCCGGCTTCGGCCTCGCGGCTGGCGATCACCCCGTCCGTCGGCGCACGCAGCTGGGCATAGGCAGCCTGGTTGCGCGACACCGCCAGGTTGGCGCGGGCGGCATTGGCCTGTCCCTGTGCGGCCTTGAACGCGGCCGTCTGCGCGTCCAGCGTGGATTGGCTGACCAGCTGCTGCTCAGCCAGTTTGGCATAGCGCTTCTGATCGTCGCGGGCGCGGACGAGGTCCGCCTCGGCGGCGGCCAGCTGGGCCTGCGACGCACTGGCCTGGGCGGCGTAGTCGGCCACGTCCAGCTCGGCGAGTACCTCCCCCTTGCGCACGCGCTGGCCGGCATCGACGTGGCGCTTGATCAGGTTGCCCCCGACCCGGAACGACAACGGACTCTCTTCGCGGGCATGCACCTCGCCCGGGTACGCCGCCACTTCCTGCCCGGCCACCGTGCCCGGCTGCACCACCAGCACCGGGATCGGTGCCGCCGGTTCGGCGTCCTGCCTGCCACATGCCGCCAGCATCAACGCCAGCAGGCCACCGCCCATCCATCGCAAGTTGTTCATGAGGTCCTGGACCTTGAGGAGTACCCGGGGGAGTACTCAGGGGAAAAACCGGGAAAGACCACACCGACAAGACACTCTATATCGGCACGGCAAATAGTGAACCAGCCGGTATAGTATAAATATCGAACCGATTGGTCTAGTATTCTCGCAATGACTGATGCAACCCCCTCTCCCGCGACGCCGAAGCCCTCCGCCAAGGCCGCCGGACCCGGACGACCCAAGGACCTGGGCAAGCGCGCGGCAATCCTGGATGCCGCCAAGGCCCTGTTCGTCGAGCAGGGTTATACCGGTGTGAGCATGGACAGCATTGCCGCCCAGGCCGGCGTTTCCAAGCTGACTGTTTACAGTCATTTTGGCGACAAAGAGACGCTTTTCACCGAAGCTGTGCAGTCCACCTGCATGGAGATGCTGCCTGACGCCCTGTTTGTAACGGACGCGGAGGGGCCGCTGCGTGAACAGCTGCTCGGCATCGGCCAGGCCTTCTTCGCCATGATCACTTCGCCGGCCGCCGTGGCCGTGCAGCGGGTGATGATGGCTCCGGACACCGACGACCGGATCCGCGAGATGTTCTGGGTAGCCGGGCCGCAGCGCACCAGTGCGGCGCTGGCCGAGTTCCTGCGGGCGCGCACCGTGCGGGGCGAACTGGAGATCGCCGACTTCCAGACCGCGGCCCTGCAGTTCTTCACCCTGATCAAAGGCGAGCTTCATACGCATATGATGTGCGGCATGCGGCCGGCCCCGGCCGAATGCGACGCCGATGC
>JAEWLO010000397.1 GCA_023457475.1 Pseudomonadota bacterium
TTCGTTCGGGAGAATGATTGCCGGTAGCCCCGGCCGTTGGCCGGACCAGGAGGTCTGACCGTCAGCCGCGCTCGCCGCCCCGGTCCACGCAACCCCAGTTGAGGATGCGGGTGCCCGGCTTGAGTACCTTGCGGAAGAAGTCGACCTTCGAATGCTTGGGGTTCACCACCACCGGATCCTTTGCCGCCAGCAGGAGCGGCAGATCGGCGGTGCTGTCCGAATACGCCACATCAATGTCGCCATAGCCGCGTTCGCGCAGCATGCGCATCTTCTCTTCGTTGTGGCAGTGGCGGGTCGCCCCAACCGCACCCAGCCGCGGTCCCACCTCGCTGCCGATCACCGGCACACCCTGGTGGGCCACGAAGGCCAGAATGGCGCGTGCCAGTTCCGGCGGCGCACCGGTGGCGACCACCACTCGGTCGCCCTGGGCGCGGTGCGCGGCGAACACCGCCAGCGCCTGGGGCAGCAGCTTCGCGCGCAGCTGCGCCTCGTGCTTGATGACGTAGGCGTCGATCACCCGGTTGAATTCACGCGCACGGTGCAACCCGAAGGTGGCGATCCAGACATACACCGAAATGCCGGTGCGACGCGTGGGCAGCATCGCCACCAGGGGTCCGGCCAGCGGCGTCACCAGCAGCGCAGCGAGCAGCCGCAACGGATTGCGCTTGATCAACGACGCGAACAGGTGGCTGCCCGAATCGCCGTCGTAGAGGGTGTGGTCGAAGTCGAACACCACCAGCGGGGCGTCGTCGCGCGGAGTCGGATAGTTCGCAGTCATGCGTTGAAGAATAGCTGACGCAGCCCCTCGCCGGGCTCCTCCACGCGCATGAAGGCCTCCCCTACCAGGAAGGCGTGCACGCCGGCGTTGCGCATCAGAGCCACGTCGTCCGGCCCCAGGATGCCGCTCTCGGTCACCAGCAGACGATCGCGCGGCACCGCATTCTTCATGTCCAACGTGGCCTGCAGCGACACCTCGAAGGTGCGCAGATTGCGGTTGTTGATGCCGATCAACGGCACCGGCACCTGCAGCGCACGCTCGAGCTCGTCGATGTCATGCACTTCCACCAGCACGTCCATGCCCAGCTGCATGGCCAGGTCGGAAAGCTCGGCCAACTGGCGGTCGTCCAGCGCGGCCACGATCAACAGGATGCAATCCGCGCCCAATACGCGTGCCTCGACCACCTGGTAGGGGTCGATCACGAAATCCTTGCGCAGCACCGGCAGGGTGCAGGCCTCACGCGCCTGCTGCAGGTAGGCATCGGCTCCCTGGAAAAAGTCCACGTCGGTCAGCACCGACAGGCAGCTGGCCCCGCCGAACTCGTAGCTCACCGCGATGTCGGCCGGGTGGAAGTCGGCGCGGATCACGCCCTTGGACGGGCTGGCCTTCTTGACCTCGGCGATCACCGCCGGGTCGCCATTGGCAATGGCCGCCTGCAGCGCGCGGGCGAAGCCCCGCACCGGCGGCGCGGACGGCAACCGGGCCTGCAGCGCCTCCATCGGCACCTGCGCGCGGCGCGCGGCGACTTCTTCGGCCTTGCGGGCCAGGATGGTGTCGAGGATGTCGCTCATGGGAATCGGGGTCCTTCAGGCCGGCCGTGCGTCAAAGGACGCAATTATCGGCCAGTACCGGGGAAAGCGTGAAGACGCGGCTCAACCGGCGTCGCGGAGGTGGCGGGTGACGGCCACGTACTGTTCCAGGCGCTGGCGGGCGCTGCCGTCGGCAATGGCCGCGCGGGCGCAGGCCAGGCCGTCGGCAATGCTGTCGGCGACACCGGCCACGTACAGGGCCGCACCGGCATTGAGCGCTACGATATCCAGGGCGGGGCCGGGTACGTTGTCGAGCACACCGCGCAGCATCGCGATGGAGTCCTCCGGCCCGTCCACCTTGAGATTGCGGCTGGCCGACATGGCGATGCCGAAGTCTTCCGGATGGATCTCGTACTCGCGCACCTTGCCGTCGCGCAGCTCGCCGACCAGGGTGCCGGCCCCCAGCGAGATCTCGTCCATGTTGTCGCGCCCCCACACCACCAGCGCGCGCTCGACGCCCAGCTCGCGCAGGACGCGCGCCTGGATGCCGACGAGGTCCGGATGGAACACGCCCATCAGCACGTTGGTGGCACCGGCCGGGTTGGTCAGCGGACCCAGGATGTTGAAGATGGTGCGCACGCCCATTTCCCGGCGAACCGGAGCCACCACCTTCATTGCCGGGTGGTGCATCGGGGCGAACATGAAACCGATGCCGGTGTCCTCGATGGCCTTCGCCACCTGCGCCGGCTGCAGTTCGATTACCGCGCCCAGTGCTTCGACCGCGTCGGCGCTGCCGGACTTGGACGACACGCTGCGGTTGCCGTGCTTGGCCACTTTGGCACCCGCCGCCGCGACCACGAACATGGCGCAGGTGGAGATGTTGAAGGTGTGGGAACCGTCACCACCGGTGCCGACGATGTCGACCAGGTGGGTCCGGTCCCTGACCGGGACCGCCAGCGCCAGCTCACGCATCACGGTCGCCGCACCGGCGATCTCGCCCACGGTTTCCTTCTTCACCCGCAGGCCGGTGAGGATGGCGGCCGTCATCACCGGCGACACGTCGCCACGCATCACCTGGCGCATCAGATCGACCATCTCGTCGAAGAATATCTCGCGATGTTCGATCGTGCGTTGCAGCGCTTCCTGGGGGGAGAAGGTCATGGAGGTTTCCTTGGCAATGCGAGTGCAGCGCTCAGCGCTGCAGGAAGTTCTTCAGCAGGGCGTGGCCATGCTCGGTGAGAATGGACTCGGGGTGGAACTGCACGCCTTCCACGGGATGCTCGCGATGACGCAGGCCCATGATCTCCTCCACCGAACCGTCGTCGTTCTCTGTCCAGGCGGTCACTTCCAGGCAGGACGGCAAGGTGGTCTTGTCCACCACCAGCGAGTGGTAGCGCGTGGCCTGGTAGCGGTCCGGCAGACCCGCGAACACGCCCTTGCCT
>JAEWLO010000398.1 GCA_023457475.1 Pseudomonadota bacterium
ACCACAAACTCCGCGAAGCGATGCAAGCATTCTGAAAAGCGATTGACGTTCTCAATCGATATCGCGATTTCGATAGAAAGTTGTATTCGAAATGTGTGACGTGTGTCCGAGTATCGGCCACAACCGATCCGCCGCGTGCCCCCAGCGCGCCGCGCATCGGCTTGTCCCCCCGATCACTACGGATGCGTTCCATGCCGACTCCCGTTCCTGTTTCGCCGTCTGTTTCCACGTCCAACCGCTTCGGTGCGCTCTCCGGGCTCGACGACCGCCCCACCACGCGCGACAGCCAGGGCCGGCGCTCGCCGCGCCCACCGTCGCGGCTTACACCGCTGCAGGTAGGGAATGTCACCGCTGCGGACCCGTCACGCCCATCGCGTCGCGGCACACAGCTGGAGGAGCGCAGGGCGCTGATCCTCGCGGCACTGGCCGATAGCGGCGCAGAGGAGGCACCGCAGCTCCGGTCACTATTCGAGCGTGGTTTCCGCGAAGCGAAAGGACACGCCGCGCGCGAGGCGGTCCTGCAGCGTTACGAGAAAGCGCTGAACGATCGCGGCATCGCGATCACCACCACATTGAACGTGCTGCCCGACCTGTTCCTGAATGTCGCCAACGCCGTCATGGGGCGCATGCCTCTTGGCGTGGTGTCGAATGCGGCTCCGGGCCTTGGCAGCGCACTCGCGCTTACCCAGGTGGCGCAGGCGGTCTATCAGCGCAGCTGGAATGGCGCGGCTGCCGCACTGCCCGCGTTGGTGCCGTTGCTGCCGCCTCTGCGCAGCATCGAGCAGATCAACGCGGTGTTCGGCCTGCTCCCCGAAACGCTGCACGACCAGTTCAATGCGCTGCATCACTGGGTGCAGCAGGCCGATGACGCGTTGAGCCCCGACCTGGGTATCCGCGACCTGGTGCCGGCACTGGCGATAGGCACGCTGCTTTGGCACGTTCACTCGCGTTTGCCGTCGGCGTCCGGTCAACTCCAGGGCGTGGCGGGCTTCATCGCCGAGATGCCGCGCTACTGGCAGAAGCTGGCGGGTCTGGACCGTACCGTCAGCGCGCTGCTGGCACCACCTGTATCGGGCGCGCTGGTGGCCACGGCCGACATCCTCGAAAGTCATCACCAGCGTCTTTCGCCGCAGGAGAAGGCCGAGCGCGTCGAGCAGAAGAAATGGTTCGACCAGCAGCACCTGCAGAGTGGCGATGCAATCGCCGAGCCGGTGATCAGCAGTCTACGACCGTCGCAACCACCCCGGTCGGCTCCCATTGATTCGGGCCTGGGTACCGAGGCCGGCCTGCCGCAGCGCGGTGGCCCCATCGCCCATCCGCCGGTCACTGAATGCGACGCGGCCACCTCGTCGGTCGCGGGCCTGTTGAGCCAATGGTGGAGAACGCTGCTCGCCGGTGTGACGAGCACCGCAGCCGGGTTCAACCCGGTGGCACAGATCGATCCGGTTGATGTGATGGACAGCATTGAACTGGGCGACGCGATGGAGATGGGAACCATGGCCCCCAACCCGGTCGCTGAACCGCTGACCGGGGTCAGCGTTGAAACGCCGTTGATGGGCACTGTCGCTCCCGCTGCCGGCGGTGCGGCCGGTGGCGTGGTGGGTGGCAGCAAGGGGTTCTTCAAGCGCAATCCGCTCGCCGTCGCCACCGCGCTGGTGTTCTCCGCCGCCGGTGGCGTGGCGGCCGCTGCCTACCGGCTCTGGCCCTCGGCCCCCGAATCGCTCTCCACCACCGCGCTGGCCGATCAGCTGATGGGGGATGTCGTCTCGCTGGGCGACGCGTGGGGCACCGGCCTGGACCTGCTGGTGGGTACGCCCGAGCTGCCATCGAGCGGACGCAAGCGGCGTGCGGTCGCCGATGACGAGGTCACCACGACCCCGGAGCCGCCCAGCGACGTGAGCCAACTGGGGCTCACCGAAGTGCAGTTGAACCAGGTTCTGCAGGACGCCACCCTGACCCAGAACATCCAGTCGCTGCAGGCCTGGGCGCTGGCCATCGCCCAGGAGGTCGCCACCCAGCCGGGCTGGGAGTGGGTCGGCCGTCTGCCCGCGTCGGAACAGGAACTGCTGGTCACCCAGCTGCGCGCGCTGCAGGAACAGGAACCGACGCTGGCGCAGCTGCAGTCGCAACCGCAGACCCTGCTCGACACGGCACTGTCCGACGCCGGCTGGACCGGCGATACCGCCGGCATCACGGTCGATCTCGGCAGCAGCCCGGTGGCGGGCGTGCCGGTGCACCAGCAGCTGCCGCTGCTGGAGTACTGCCTGCTGCGCGCCGACGGCACCACGCCGAAGGCGACGTTCCTGCGTGACGGCGTGGCGTTCAGTCCGGCGCAGCAGGAACAGCTGCTCGACTTCGTGGGCGGCGATGCCTGCCGCCAGCTCGGCGATCGGGTCCGCCAGCATGCCGAATCGCTGCGGCCGAGCCTGGTCAGCGCGCTCACGTCGCGCCTGATCATCGACGCGCTCAAGGCCAAGCAGTCCGGCACCCTGGGCAGCGGCAACACCCTGCTGCGCGGGGCCGACATCGTGCTCGGCTACCTGCAGGGCCGCGCGGAGGTGGAAAGCTCCGTGCTGACCTACGCCGATACCCTTCCCGACGGCACCCCCATCTCCATCCACGTGCCGAACTACCTGGTGCTGCGAAGCGCCAGCACCGACCCCGCACTCAGCGGCCAGGTGGTGCTGTACCGCACGGACCTGGCCAGCTTCCAGACCTTCGGCAACGAGCAGGCCTTCCGCCAGTTCCTCGATACCCAGCGCGCCCAGGCCGGCCTGCACGCCGTCAACGGCGACGTCGACCACACCCTGGCCAAGGACATCGTCGCCGCCGCCCCACCGGCGCAACGGGCGCAGGTGCAGGAACGCGTACGCAGCTGGGAACAGCGTTACGTGCTGTACCAGACCGGTAAGCACGGGCCGCAGGCCTGGAACCCGAGCGAGAGCTTCCAGCTCGATTTCAAGCCGTGCACCGATGCGACGCACGCGCTGAGCGACTGGGCCAACGCCGTGGTGACCCACAGCCAGTCGCAGCAGCAGCGGCAGCTGGACAACAACCGCCTGCGCTGGACCCCGTTGGGGCTGGCCCACCTCCAGGTGGATGCCGAAACGCAGACGCGCCTCCAGGAAGACCTGCAGACCCTGCAGCAACATGCCCATGCCGAGGTCTTGAAGGCGATGAACGGCGCGCTGCGCCAGGCCGGGATCGACCTGCAGGGTCTGGACCCGGACAGGATCTGGCTGCGGGTGGGCGGCCAGCGCATGCCGCTGACCGCGTGGGCGACCAGTGGCTGGCAGCAGCAGGGGCTGTCGCGCCCCGTGTTTCCGGCCAACCTGGGCGACCTGCCGGGCGAAGGCATCGGCCAGCCGGCGAACCCGGTGCCGTACGCGCCGTGGCCGAGCAGCAACGAACTGATGCTGATGGACATCATCGCCTACGCCGACGGCGGCCAGAACCCGCACACGCTGGACGCGGGCACCACCGACGCGCTGCAGAGCGAAGACGCGTTGCGGGCGATCTGCGGCGTGCTCGGCGACTTCGCCAGCAGCAACCGCCTCGGCGAGGCCTACATCGCCCATCTCAAAACACTGGCCGCGGCCCCCAACAGCGCCTTCCACGGTGCCATCGCCAACCAGATCCGCGTCCATACGCGCTGGATGATCGAGCAGGCCCACCAGAACGGCGTGCTGGACAGCGCCACCTACCAGGCCCTGACGGCCGCCCATGGCGCGCTGGAACCGGCCAGCGGCCGTCCGTCATCGCTGCAGGGGGTCAGCCTCAGGGGCCACGCGATCAACGGCGTATGGGCGCTGAAGGCGGGCAACACCCCCTACGTGTTCCTGCCGGGCACGCAGGCCGGCGACCAGCTGTTGACCGAAGCGCAGTTCCGCCTCTGGCTCAAGCAGCCGGAGGCCGAGGACTACGTGCTGGCCCGCACGGAGCTGCGGTTCCACAAAGACCTGGACGACATGTTCCGCAAGAAGCAGGTCGGCAACGCGCTCAAGCTTGAGTTCACGCCGACCCGGGGGCCGAAGCACGCGGCCCGGCAGTACATCGAGGCGCGCATCTCCGACACCGACGAGATGACGATCAGCCAGCTGGAGCGTTTCCTCGAGACGATGACGATCGTGGGTTCGCTGGTGGCCGGCGTGGCCTGCACGGTGGCCTCCGCCGGCTCGGCCGCTTTGGTCTGCGCCGCCACCACGATGGCGCTGGTCGCGCGGGGCATCCAGCAGGGCGTGAAGCTGCTGCAGGAAGGCGATGTCGACGGGGCCATCCAGGAGTTCGGCAGCATCACCGATGCGCTGGACGTGCTGAACATCGGCATGATTCCCGGACTGGTGGCCCGCCTGGGGCGGCAGACCCTGGGCACCGTGTCCGAGGCCACCGACGCCCTGCGCCAGTGGCGTCTGCAGGCACGCGGGTTCGGCGCGGACGGCCGGATGAACGACGGCTTTGCGGTTCCACGGCAGACGCTGAGCGGCAACGGCGCGCCGATGCTCGAAGTGCCGCTCACGGACGGCGGTTCGCTCTTTACCCAGAACGGGCGCGACTACCTGAAGCTCGACACCCCGGACGGCGGCACCTTCGTCGAGACCTATGTGGACGACGCCGGCGTGCGCCGCCTGCGCATGCCCGAGGCACCGGACCAGGTCGGGCCGCCGGTTGCGCAGGACCACGGCGAGTGGAAGCGCGTGGAACACACGGCCACGTCGGCCGGCACCACTACCCCGCGCCCGCCGAACCCGCTGGCCGTCACCACGCCGGTACCGCCGCACGCGCAGCACCCGTGGGTGCAGAAGGTGCCGGAAGCGGAGAACCTGCCGGCGGATAAGCTGGACCGGCTGGAGACGGTGTTCGGCATCCGTCGCGCAGGCACGCCGCCCAGCGCCGACCTGCGCCAGAAGGTGCGCGACCTGACGATGGAGGGTCGCATCCAGCAGATCATCAACGATCCCGCATCGCTCGGCCTTCCCGGTGACGAAGCGATCATCATGCGTGCGTGGGCCGACAGCGCGGTGCTGGGAAACGGCAGGAGCGTGGAGACGTACAGCCAGGAGCTGGGCGAGTGGACCCGCGGTGCACGCTTCGGCAAAGGCCCGGTCGGCATGATGGTGGAAGTGGACAACGCACGTCTGCTGCCGACGCTGGACGCCTTGATCGAGGCGTCCGACCAGGACGCGTTGTTGACGCGCCTCAAGCTGCCGGCCGGCACAAGCCACGATGCACTCCGCGAAGCCGTGCGTACCGAGCTGGCCCGGACCATCGCTGCCAATCCCGCGCAGAGCCTGTTGTCCTGGCAGCGCTGGGCGCTGATGCAGCACCGCCTGCCCACCGCGCCCGACAACCTGATCAAGCACTTCCCCCAGCTGACCAAGCTGGAAGCAGAGGCGCTGGTTGCCGGCGACCGCGTGCTGGAGCTGGAGGCGCAGTCCTGGGTGTTCTCCGGAAGCACCGTCGACAAGGTGTCCGACATCCTCGCCAAACGGGGTCAGCGCGAAAAGCGCGAATCGGTTCTGAACAACCAGTTTGATTCACCGTCAAAAGTCCAGGAGCTGGGGAACCACCTGCGGGAAGTCCTGCCAGGTCGTGACTGGGTCGTGACGCCTTCCTCCAGCGGCGAGGGCAGCGTCCTGAGCTTCATCAACACGGGGGACAAGGAAAACAAGGCGATTCAGGGAAGCAGGACCGTGCGCAGCCTGACGTTCATGCCAGATGGCAAGGTGGGACGCCCGACGGAACTGGGCACGCTCGAGCCGGTCAGCAGTTGGGAGGACGGCATCTACAACCTGCTTTCGCCGACCAGCAAGGAGGCCGTTCCCAGCTCCTCGGCGCTGCGCACGTCTGTTCTGGAGCACATGAAGGACACGCCGGTCGCGACCACATGCGTGTTGACCAAGCCGCTGGGCAAGGGCAAGAACATCAAGAAGCGCGCCCTTGACTGCGAGGTGGCCCCGTCCATCGTATTGACCGATCACGACGTGGTGCAGCGTGATGCGCTGGGCTCCGTGATGCATGGCGTGCGCGAGCGCATGTCCACCATTCATGCGCAGCTGTCGCTCGAAGAACTGGAGTTCAAGCAACTCGCATCGCAGAATCTTCAGCTGAAGAAGCTGAAGCAGACGCTGGAGCCCGAGGCTCTCGCCCGGTTCAAGGAGCTTGAGAAGAAGCAGTTCGGGAATCTCAAGAGCTTCGACATCATGAACTTCGCCAGCTACCAGCTGGAAGGACTGACGTACA
This sequence comes from Pseudomonadota bacterium, assembly GCA_023457475.1. Lineage (GTDB taxonomy): Bacteria > Pseudomonadota > Gammaproteobacteria > Xanthomonadales > Xanthomonadaceae > Stenotrophomonas. Next base: position 6,241 of record JAEWLO010000398.1, read on the forward strand.
AGGGCGCACCTGTGGTGCTGCCGGATACGTTCCCGCTCCAGGGGACGGCAGGCAGCGGAAATCCACGCCCGATTCTCGCCACGGAAGGGGTGGTCGAAGGCGTGCCGGTCCGTCGCGTTCTGCTGACGGAGGAGGAGGCAGTTGGTAATCCGACCTTCTCCGGTCTGTATCGGGAGGAGTACGCGATGGGAGCCGATCTCGCGCCGGTCCTGACGGGACGCGGCGCGGAGAAAAGCCAACCCTCGGCAAAGATCGTGCTGACGGAGAAAGATCTTCTGGTGACCAGGCCGGGCAGCAAGCAGAAGGTACCCGTCCATGAGCTTACCGATGAAGAGATTCTTCAGCTCGATATCACGAGTTACTCGCCGACCCTGAGAAAACATATCGGCGACGCGGGGCTGCATCCAGGCAACGCGCGGTCGCTCAAGCCAGGCGAGTACCGGATGTACCAGATCCGTTCCTGCAGCGAGGGCAAGATTCTCGACAACTGGTTTGCCGCGCTGTCGGCGACGGTGCCTGAACTGGCACCGCAGCTGAAAGGGCTGGACAACGGCCCCATCCGCTCGCTCAACGGAAAGCTCTACCTGTTCTCGGAAATGAATCCGTGCGCAGTCAGCTGCGAGCGCCGACTGACCGAACTGATGGACCTGATGCCCGGCATGGAGATCAAGGTGTTCTATCAGTACGACGACAATGCCCATAGAAAGGAATGGATCTTCAATCAAAAGGTGAGCCGCGTCATCGACAAGTATCGTGATGAGTGGGAAGCTGCCGGCATGGCAGAGCTGGACATGCACGGGAAGGCACAGTCGGAGCTTCTGAAGCCGGAGGTGAGCAGGTGGGTGGAAGACGACTTCAAACAGCGTCCGATGGAAGAGCCGGTCGCCCGCCTGTGGGTGCC